>JBDUAX010000578.1:0-2748 GCA_040004455.1 Gemmatimonadaceae bacterium | reverse complement strand
CGGTCTTTCGCGCGTCTGCGTATTGGGCAGCGCGGGCATCGAGTGTGACGGTCGTCCGGGAGGAGTGATTCGGTTCTTGGTTCCCTATGCGGTGAGTGATGAGGTAGCGTTGGTTTACGCGACCTGCGCGGGCGTCTCGATAGGTGAAGCGCCGCGCTCTGGTAAGGGATTTGAGGTTGAGTTCGAGATGGAGCGAAAAGGCGCGACCTGGAAGATTCGGATTCGTCGTACGGTGGCGGCCCTGGCTGAATAGGAACGCCAGCGACGAAGTGCCAAATTTTGTTTGGCTTGTGTTCGGTTTAGATCGGAATTTTCGCTGTTGTTCTCATATTTTTGCAGTTTTTGCAAGTTTTGTTACTCATTCGTCCTGCCGACGTTGATTTTGACTGATTTTTTAGCGAATTTCTTGTGCGATCAACAGTCATTTTTTGCACAGTTGGACACCCACACAACCAACCATGGCCTCTTCGAATAACCCGCGGTCCGCCGCCATGCTCGAAATCACGCGACGCGCAGTGCGTCACGTTGAACGTCCTGATGAGAACGGAGTGCAGCAACCCACCAGCGCCTGGTTTGGCAGCAACACGCTGGGCCTTCGCCAAATGCGCGCAAAGCTTCCCAAGAGCACGTACACGAAACTCGTCGCCGCCGTCCGGTTAGGCAAAAAGCTCGACAGTGAAATCGCACCGACGGTTGCTCAGGTCATCAAGGAATGGGCGATGTCGCGCGGCGTCACGCATTTCACGCACTGGTTCCAGCCACAAACGGGACTGACCGCGGAAAAGCATGACGCATTTTTGAACTTCGACGAAAGCGGTCAGCCGATTGAGCAATTCACCGGCGAGCAGCTCATTCAGTCGGAACCCGACGCATCGAGTTTCCCAAGTGGCGGTTTGCGCGCAACGTGGGAAGCGCGCGGCTACACGGCATGGAACCCAGCGAGCCCGGTATTCATTTCGGAAACTGGTGGCACGAAATATTTGTGCGTGCCATCGGTCTTCATCGGTTACAACGGTGAAGCGCTCGACGAAATGACGCCGTTGCTTCGGAGCTCGGACATTCTATCAACGAAGGCGACGGAGTTGCTCGAGTTGCTTGGTGATAAAGGCGTGCAGCGCGTAATCACGACGCTTGGCGCCGAACAGGAATTCTTCATGATTGATCGCGCGCACTTCGCACTGCGTCCTGACCTCGTCATGTCCGATCGCACGTTGATTGGTTCGCCACCACCGCGCGGTCAGCAGTTGGAAGATCACTACTTCGGTGGCATTCCTGAGCGCGTGCAGGCGTGCATCAGCGAAGTGGAACTCGAGCTGTACAAGCTGGGCGTGCCGATTGTTACGCGTCACAACGAAGTTGCGCCGTGCCAGTTTGAAATGGCGCCCATTTTCGAAGAGACGGACGTCGCAGTCGATCACAACCAACTCGTGATGGCAATTCTGCGCAAAGTCGCGGTGCGTCACGGCTTGCACGCGATCATTCACGAAAAGCCGTTCGCCGGTATCAACGGGTCCGGCAAGCATTGCAACTGGAGCATGGCCATTCGCTCCGACAATGCGTTGGAAGGCACGAATCTGCTTAAGCCAGGCAAGACGCCATCGCAAAACTTGCGCTTCCTGTTGTTCCTGGCAGCAGTTCTCAAGGGCGTACACAAGCATCAGGGTTTGCTGCGTGCGGGCATTGCCACGAGCGGCAACGAACATCGCCTTGGTGCGAACGAAGCACCGCCAGCGATTTTCTCAGCGTTTGTTGGCACCATGCTGACGAACGTCATCGAAGACATCGTTGCAGGCAAGGAAGGACAAAACGCCGAGCAAGCGATGCTCAAGTTGGGCGTTGCGAAGTTGCCGGAAGTTGAACAGGACAACACCGACCGCAACCGTACATCGCCGTTTGCATTCACTGGCGCGAAGTTCGAGTTCCGCGCTGTTGGAAGCTCGCAGAGCATCGCGTTTCCGGTAATGGTGTTGCAGGCTGCGGTGGCCGAAGCGCTGAACGAAGTCACCGAAGCACTGAAGACCGAACTCAAGACCACCAAGAACATCAACGACGCGGTGCTCAAAGTTGCGCGCGTTGCGTTCAAGGAAAGTTCAGCGGTTCGTTTTGAGGGCAACAATTACTCGGAAGAGTGGGTTGTTGAAGCGAAGAAGCGTGGTTTGCTCAACCTGCGCCGCACGCCAGAGGGCTTGGCGCAGTTGAACACACCGGCGTCGAAGACGTTGTTCAAGGGCACGGGCATTCTCACTGATGTTGAACTCGAGAGCCGCTACCACATTCGTTTGGAGCGTTACTCGAAGGACATTCTCATTGAGTTGCATACACTGCAGCAGTTGGTCGACACGCAGGTCCTGCCGGCCGCCTACGCGTACCTCGGCATACTCGCTGGCAATGCGGGACAGGGTGCGGCGGCTGGCATCAACATGCAGCCGTTGGTTGATGCAGCGAACGGCGTCAGCAAGTTGTTGAGCGCCTTGCAGAAGAAGCGTTCTGAGTTGGCAAAGGTTACGACCAAGGCGGAGAGCATGCATGATGATGCGACTGGCCAGGCCGACTATTTGACGAGCACTGGTTGTGAGACCATGGGCGCTGTTCGCGAAGCGTGTGATGCGTTGGAGCTTGTTGTTGGTGACGAGTACTGGCCGTTGCCGAAGTACCGTGAGATGCTGTTCCCGGTGTAGTGACGTGATGCGTGATGAGAAAACGGGCCGACTTCGGAAGAGGTCGGCCCGTTTTAGTTTGTGTCAACGT
>JBDUAX010000577.1:0-2754 GCA_040004455.1 Gemmatimonadaceae bacterium | reverse complement strand
AGAATTCCGCGGCGGCGTACAACCTCGGCCCGCGCGAAATAGCCGCGCATCCGCACTAGCGCGCCGCGCGAGACGTCGAGGTCCATGTCTCCGACGAATAGGGCGACGCTATCCTTGACGTCAGCACGCGGCTCAACGTGTACTCGCACGATCGGAATGCTTCGATCTCCCGAGTGCAGCGTCACGAGCGTGTCGCCTCGCGAATACTGGTAGTAGCGATTGCGATCGAGCGCTAGCGGATGAATGATCGCGATGGTGTCGTCTGCGCGTGGAGGCCGGGGGCGTTGGCGCTGCGCAGAGTCTGCACCTGCAGGGGGGAGTACGCGCTTCAAACGCAGGGAATCGTCGTGCGAAAGCACACGTGGCGGACGCGTTGCGGGTCGACGTCGATCGCTGTCCGGGTTGTAAGAATCCGCTACAAATTGCGCCAAACTACGCAACCGGTTTCCGTACAGCACGGGGTTAAGCCACGGCGTTTGCAGAAACAACAGTGCGTACGACAACCCAATCTCCTGCGTTCGATAACCAACAACGTTCTGCGTATATGTACCGGCTCGCGTCCAACGCAACGAGCTTGCCAACTGTTCCGCGAGTAACGGTCGTTCGGTTCCACTACTCAGGCGCTGAACCAAAGCCAGTTCGGTTTGCACATTGGCTTTGTACGCAATCAGATCCGGCGGCAGGCGATTCATTTCGCTGGCGTTCGCAATCACACGCGCAAGCGCTGAGTCGGCGATGGCGCGCGCTTCTTTTGTTGCGGTAGATGTTGCTTGCGAAAACAAAATCGCCGGCATCAGCAGCGTCGTCACCGCGACTGCCAGCGAGGTAACCGTGCGAATAGCGCGGCTGCCGCAGACGCTTCGGTGCGAGTTGCTACGCGCCGCCATACTGTTGCACTCGTTCCGCCGCAGCATTCCAGTCGTGCATGGCTTCGTCGAGCAGGTCGCGATGCTCATCGAGCGACTTGCCCAATTCCGTCGCGCGCTTTGTACCGGCCGGTGTGTCGTACAACGTCAGGTCTTCGAGTGCGGTGTTGAGTTCACCGATGCGTTCCTCCAAGGTTGACACGCGGAGTTCAACGTCCGCGAGGGCTTTTTGCGCTTGTCGTGCAACCTTCTTGGCGTCCGTTGCAGCCGATGCGCTATTGCCGTTTTGCCTGACGTTGTTCGTGTTCTGTTGATTGCCCTTGGCCGCCTGTGCGCTTTTGTGTTTGTTCGATTCCAGCTTGTGCGAATCCATTTTGTTTGCTTTCGATTCGCTCTTGGCCGCAGCGGTCGCATGCGCACGCGCCCTGGCGTTCTTTTCCGCTTCCGCAGTCGATGCCGCACGTGCGTCAGCTTCGGCTTTTACCTTGTTGTCGGCGCGTAACTGCTCCCACTCAACAAACGAACCGTCAAACTGATTCAACTTTAGATTCTTCACTTCCCACACGCTCGTTGCCAGGCCACGCAGCACGGCGCGATCGTGACTGACGATGAGCACGCTGCCCTCGTACTGCTCAATGGCGTCTTCCATCGCCTCGATGCTTTCAACATCGAGGTGATTGGTCGGTTCATCGAGCACGAGCAAGTTTGCCGATTCCAACGTGAGCAGTGCGAGTGCCACGCGCGCGCGCTCGCCGCCGGAAAGCGTTCCAACAGTGCGTTGCACTTCGTCACCTGAAAATCCGAAACGACCGAGGTGCCCCTGCACCTGCCGACGCTCCCACAACGGACGCATGTTCGCAATCACGTCGTAGATGTTGGCGTCGAGTGGCAAGTGCGCCAAATCCTGTCGGTAGTACGCGACCGAAGTTGACGGGCCGATTTTCACTTCACCCTTGGTTGGCTCGCGCTCACCCAACAACGTTTTAATCAACGTCGTTTTGCCCGCGCCGTTGGCGCCCAGCAGCGCTACCACATCGCCGCGTTCCAATACCAGCGACATATCGCGAATGAGTTCGCGATTTTCCACCGCAATTGTTGCGTGTATGGCTTCGACGACGCGATCCCCACTGCGACTGCCGCTGTTCAAGCGCAACGCCATGACGGCATCAGCGCCCGGCGGTAACGACAAGCGCGGCATGCGCGCCAACAATTTGCGACGACCCTTCGCTTGCTTGGTGTTCTGTCCGTACAGGTTGCGCGCGATGTATTCATTTTCCGACGCAACTTTCTTTTCCTGCTTGTCGAACTGGCGCATCTGCGTAAGTCGACGTTCTTCGCGCTGCTCAATGAACGATTGGTAACTGCCCGTGTATGCGAACGCGGTGCCCCCTTCAAAGTGCAACACGTGGTCGGCAATCGCGGCCAGAAACGCGCGATCGTGACTGATGCAAATTACCGTGCGTTGCGTTTCCTGCAGATACTGTTCCAACCACGCAGTCGTTTCGAGATCAAGGTGATTGGTTGGTTCGTCAAGCAATAGCAATTCCGCCGGTGTCGCGAGCTGGCGCGCGAGCGCAACGCGTCCGCGCTCACCACCGCTCAATGTACCAATCGGTGTCGCGCGCGCGTGATCGGGATCGAAACCAACGCCCATCAACACGCCGTCCACCTTCGCCGCGAGTTGATACCCACCTTCACGCTCAAAGCGTTCGAGATCGCGACCGTACTTCTCCATCGCGGCTTCGCCGTGATCGCGCTCTAAATTCGCAGCTTGCTTTGCCAACGACTTCTCCAACGCGCGCAATTCCTCAAACGCGTCGGCAACAACATCCCACAACGACATTTCAGGGGGAAAATGGCGATGCTGCTCAAGCAACGCAACGCGCAA
>JBDUAX010000576.1:0-2757 GCA_040004455.1 Gemmatimonadaceae bacterium | reverse complement strand
GGCAGTGAGAAATAAGCAGAGTCCAGAGCTGTCAATCCAAGGATGTAGGGAGATCCAGTGGCAGTCACTAGCGTCGTCGTTCTGTGTAAATCCACCGGTGTAATTGCCATTGCCGAGTGGTGTAAGAGTAACGTTGATAGAAATCCTGTTAACGTGGGTGAGACGCGCGCCCGGCGGATTTTCGATCGCGTCATAGTTAACAAGGCTATACCAAGCTTTCCAACCATAATCACCTTGGTCCTTCATGCAGGTGGAAACCTTTGTGAACGTAGCTCCAGTTAGTTTGAAAATGTGGTTATCACCATACTGGTCATGGCAATCCACGATAAACGTGGTGGGTTTAGTATAATTGAATCCCATAGCCGCCATTGACGATTGGGCTGTGTTGTCGGATGGAACGGTCGCGTTTGTGCGAGGTGGTGATTATCACATCGATTGGCTGACAACTGCCGGAGCAGTTCGCGCTTCGCCAAGACTTCCGTTCGAATAGAAAAAGTTCAGCGATCGTGAAAAGCAAAGACTTGTTGATTCTGTTCGTGCTTCATACGCGTCAACTCGCAACTTCGGCGAGAACAACGGCGGAAAATCTGGCGGCGACGAAGCCGTCGTGCAGCGACTTCGCGGCGCAGTTGCGAGTTCAGCCAGGCCAACACAAACAGCAATGACGGCCGCCGATCCTGCGTACGCCGACGTGCAAGTTGATTTTGCGTCAATCACTGAAATTCCTGACTACCATCCGCCAATTCGTGTTGGCGCATCAAAGCCCGACCTCGACGGCAACTTGTGGATACTCCCGACAATGTCCACTCAATCGCGCGCGGGCGAATTGATTTATGACGTCGCGAACAACGGCGGTCGTCCGTTCTTTCCTGTGCGGCTCCCGGTCGGTCGCTCTGTCGTTGGATTTGGGCACGGCGGCGTTGTTTACCTCATGAGTCGCGAAGCGGACGGATGGCACTTGGAGCGCACTAAACTTTCTGGTGTGGTTTCCCCTTCGAAATAGCAGCTGCATTAATTGCTGAGTTTGGTGTTTTACGCTCGTCTGGCACACGATTTGAAGTACACTGACAGAACGCTGACATTTGTTGAAAGATTACCCGAAGGCTGATTTGCTACTCTCGTCCCGCATCCGCCGGCAATCCGAATGGCACAATCTGAGGAGTTGAGCAGGCCCGAGCCAAACGAGCATGTACGCGTTCGCGTGCAAACGTTTGGCGCATGCACGGTCGACATCGGCAACAACCGACTCGGGCGCAACGCCGACATTGTTATTGCGCTGGTACTGCTGCTGGTGCACGCGCCAGGCATGCAGATGCCGCGAGACGACTTGATCGGCACACTGTGGCCGGATTCACCTGAGGCGCGTCGCCGCGGCAACCTGCGGCAGGCGTTGTACAAGTTGCGCCAAATGGGGGTACGCGCCTTCATGAACGGCGACCAGGTGCAACTCGATGAATCGCAAATTGAAAAAAACTTTTCAATTGACCGCACGTCTGCGCGATTTGAAGCGGACATCGTGCGTGCTCGCGATCCTTTTGGTCCGTTTTTACCGGGCTTCCTTACCATTCCCGGATCACGTCTTGATCATTGGTTTGAAACAGAACGTGAACGCGCGCATGCCGACGCACGTCGTGTGCTGGCGTCCGCGCTGCGCGTGCAACATTCAATTGCTAACTGGCATGGTGCCGAACCGCTGGCCCGCTGGTTATTGCAGTTCGATCCGCTGAACGAAGCGGCGACGTTGGTCATTGCTGAATGTCTCGTGTTGTCCGGCGCAAAATATGAAGCTATTCGACTACTTGATCGCTACATGAATGAGCTGGGGCCGGGTGCGGAAGATCTGCGCATTCCGGCCGCAACGCTTCGGCGACGCATTGCAACACCGGCGCCGCGACGCATCAGTTTTGCCCCAACTGAGCGACACTTCATTGGACGTGAGACTTCCATGACGGAGTTCACGCTGGCGCTGCGCCGCGCGCGATTCAAGGATGGCACCGCGACATTGCTGTACGGAACCGCTGGTATTGGAAAGACTCGTCTCGTGAACGAAGTCACCAAGATTTCCGTCATCGAGGGTCTGAACGATGTGCGGGCAGGTTGTCGTCAAACGGATTTGACACGACCCCTGTCGGTGTTTCTGGATCTCGTTCCAGAGTTGCTGCAGATGAAGGGCGCGCTCGGATGCTCACCGGAGAGCCTTCAGGCCCTGAAGCGATTTGTGAACGACGATGAATGGATTGCCGAACGGAACGCCGCCAATGGTGCGCCCGTTGCAATGCCGCTTGCTGCTGCGCTTCGGCGCGCAATTGTGGATGTGGTCATTGCAATTTCCGATGAAAAACCCATTTTCATTATCATCGAAGATGTGCATTGGCTTGATGCTGTGTCGTGGGAAGTCATTGTTGATCTCGTCGATCGTACTGCGAGTGCCCGCGTGTGCCTGTTGATGACGTCGCGCTTGCCTCATGCGCGTCCGCAATTGCCTGAGCGCATGCCCGTTGCTCTCAACGTGCAGGCGCTGGAGCCGTTGTCGATGGTGAATTGCCTGCGACTTGCCCGTGCCATTGGAACGGACTTAAGCGCCAACATCGACGACGAACTCGGCGAATGGTTTGCGTCGACCAGTGAAGGCGTGCCGCTCTTCTTGCGTTCGCTCGTTAATCACTGGATTGAAACGGGGGAGGCCGGCGGTGTTCCTCCGACGCTCGTTGGCGCCATCAGTCAACGGCTTCAGAGTTTGTCGGTCGACGCGCTCAG
>JBDUAX010000153.1:0-9235 GCA_040004455.1 Gemmatimonadaceae bacterium | reverse complement strand
CAACATGCGTTTTGCGCATGTGTATTTGCATCATCGTTATTCGTTGGAAGGTGTTGTGAAATACGTGGGTGGAATGGATTTCACGTACGCGATGCGCGGCGATGGGCAAACTCCGACGAAAATTTTTCCGGCTGCTGATCAGCGAAAGGCGCTCAAGATGGCGCTGGATGCGTTGGAACCAGCGGCGCTGGCAGTTCCAGAGCGCGTTCTGGCGATGATTCCACCGGTGCCGGTTGGCGGAGATAATTCGATCGCCTGGTTGGGGTACAGCGGTACTGCGCTTGATCAGATTTCGCTCGCCGGCGGACTTGCGACCGAAGTGTTGGATGGAATTTTCGAGCGAGATCGCGTGGGGCGTTTGGTGTTGTTCAATTCGCGTGACGCGGCGAATTTGTCGCTCGACGAAGTAACACGCACGGTAATTGAGAGAACGTGGGGCGCAGCGGCACCCGTAAAGGCGAGCGATGCTTCACTGCGTCGCACGGTGCAACAGGTGGTCGTCAACACCTTGCTCGATCGCGCCGGCGATTCACAGGCACTGCCCGAAGTTCGCTCGGTTATTGAGATGCATCTCGAAGCACTCAAGACCCGCGCGGCCGCAATGCAGGGTGGAACAGCGCCCGATCGCGCGTTGCGAGCCAAAACCATTCGCGAAATCACCAACTATTTCACGGGCAAAGACGACCCGAAATCGCGCTCCCGTTATGCGGTGATTCCGCTGCCGTGGCCGTGATGTAACGACAGACGCGACACACGAGGGGCAAATTGTCTGTCGCTGATTTCAAACGCATTTCGAGCCGGATTCCAACTGTGTGTTTCGATTTCGATGCATTCGCTGTCGAGGCGAGTGTGATCGATGCGAAACACAAAGAAGGAATTCGGCTCTCCGCGCGCTCGGGTGGACGTCGCCGTGCCGGCGCCGAGCAGGAGAGCGTCGTAGCCGGGAACATAGATGGAGGCTTTGGCCCGGTGAATAAGATGCAAGTGTCCTGTAAGAAACAAACTCACGTCGAACCTGGCGAATTCCTCAATCGCATGACGCGCGCCGTTCACGATGCTCACCCCCGAGAGTGCAACCGGAATGTCAAACGGATGGTGCGTCACAACAATGCGAACGGGATTTCCGCCGGGGTTTTGAAATCTCCCTTTTGCATCAGCAATTTGTTCGCCGCTTATTGTACCGCCCTTGAACGTGAGTGAGCGCGCCGAATTGAGTCCAACAATCGCAATTTCTTCATCAATGAATACGGGAGCCAGGTCCGTCGTGATGTGCTTCGCGTAGTAGTCGAGTGGAGAAACAAACCGACGAAACACATTGTACAGCGGGATGTCGTGATTGCCCGGTATGATGAGTTTTGGGCCAGGCATACGATCGATATAGCGCTTGGCTTCGATGAATTGCTCTTCCTGCGCGCGCTGCGTGAGATCGCCGGAAACAATCACGAGGTCGGGCTTGATGTCGTGCATCAATTGCAGCAACGGTTCAAGCGTTGGCTGCAGAATTGCGCCAAAGTGCAAATCGGACACCTGAATGATTGTGCGCACTAGCGACGCATGCTCAGCGAACCCCTGACGGTTGGTGAATCAACTGGAACCAATACTCCGAGCACGCCTGCTCTGCTCTCAAACTTGAGGGGCGAACGTCCGTTCTCAACTTCGCCATCGAGCGAGATGTACAGCGGCTTGTCAGCAGTCGTGATCGTAAATTGATTTGCGAGAAACCTGTCAAACTCGCCGTCCGCTTTCGGGTTGCCAAAGAACGCGCGCACTGCAAACCACACCAACTTCATGCGCGAACGCGGGTGCGGCACGTACAACGACAACGTGCCTGCGGTAAGCGTCGACCGATTCCGCGGACTCGCAGGGCTGAATTCGTATTCGTTATTGCCGATGAACACGGCCGGCGTTTTGCGTTTCAGGCGCGTTCCGTCCATCTCAATCTCGATTTTCAGCATGCGATAACGCTTGAACGCGCGCACACTTTCGACAAGGGCGGCCGACCACTTTGATACCCCGTGACGCTGCTGTTCTTCACGATTGAACACCATTTCAGGGTACAAGCCAAGACCGGAGTTATTCACGAAATAACGATCGTTCACCTTCCCGACATCAATTCTTGCAATATTTCCGATCGCCAACACAGCTAACGCACCTTCAATGTCGTCGGGGATACCAAGATCTTTCGCAAAGTGGTTGAGGGTACCCAGTGGCACAACACCGAGTGTGTTCGGTGTATCTACCAATATCGACGCAACGGCGTTTACGGTGCCGTCACCGCCGGCGGCGACAATCGTAGTGATTTCATCGTCAAGCGCGTCCTTCACCAACTTCTCAACGCGAACGTCTTTGCTCGTGAATACCACAGATGCGTTGGGAAGCGCGCGCTGCACTGTCGCGACAAACTCATCGCGTGCGCTTTGTTCGGTCATCCCTTTGGCTCCGCCGTTCGCGATAATGCGGATGTCAGCTTTCACGTTGTGCGAGTAGGGTGATCCGGTGCGCGACCTGAGTGTGACCAAAGGTACTGAGAAACCATCGCGAAGCGAATTCGCGCGATTGATTCTGATTCCGGCATCGGTGTTGCTGCTCGTATTGATGACGGCGTGGATTGCCCGCCCGGTCGTTAACGGAGTGCTCGGCGATTCCGCAGTAATGCGTCTCGATCTGACCCTCCTGCACTGGTTTCGTTCGCAGGCCACGGGGGCACTCGACGCGACTTTTGTATTTATCGCACTCTTGGGCGCACCGGTTACGCTGGGTGTGGTTTCGGTAGTTGGCGCGGTGCTGATCTATCGGCGCAGGCAATGGGGGCTGTTTATTGTGTGGATTGAAGCGACGAGCGGAAGCAGCGCGCTGTCAGTTGGCATCAAGCATATGTACCTGCGACCAAGGCCCCAGGACGCCGGAAAATTTCTGCACGATATGTCGTTCAGTTTTCCCAGTACGCACGCATTGGGATCGATGGTGGTGCTGGGGATGGTAACGTTGGCCATTGCAGTTCTACAAAAAGGTCGCAATGGCATTACCAAAACAGCAAAAGTCGTGATCCCGATTTTGATTGTGCTGATTGGCCTGAGCAGGCTCTACCTCGGCGTTCACTACCTGAGTGATGTCGCCGCAGGATTTGGCGTCGGGGGAATCTGGCTGTTTGTGTGTATTGTCACGTTTCAAAAACGACAGCGAACCTTGTTGTAAGGCACTTTGTAAGTGCTGTCATTGTATGATCGATCATGTGCCCTGCGAATCGCAATTCGAAATCAGTTGGCGCTTATCTCAAGGAATACAAGCGTAAACGCGATTTCTCGAAAACCAATGAGCCGAGTGGCGGTGCACACTCGGGTGGCAAACGCGGAAAGAAACTCGAGTTTGTTGTGCAGAAGCACGCTGCGAGTCATTTGCATTTTGATCTGCGATTGGAAGTCGATGGCGTAATGAAGAGTTGGGCCGTTCCGAAAGGTCCGAGTGTGGACACCTCGGTGAAACGGTTGGCGATGGAGGTGGAGGATCATCCTATCGATTACAACTCGTTCGAGGGTACGATTCCGAAGGGAGAATATGGCGGTGGCACAGTCATGTTGTGGGATCGCGGCACCTATACTGTCGACGAAGTCAGCGCCGGCGAAAGTGACGAAGATGCGGCGCGACGTGCGCTCAAGAGCGGAAAATTGGCGTTCACATTTCACGGCTCGCGACTGAAGGGTTCCTTCGCATTGGTGCGCACGAGGCGTGGTGAAGAACGTGCCCAATGGTTGTTGATCAAGCACAACGACAAATTCGCCAAATCGGGACGTGATATTGTTGCCGAGGCAATGAGTTCGGTCCAATCGGACCGTACAATGGAAGAAATCGCCGCTGGTGACAACGAGGCATTGGGTGATCTTGAGAAGGCCGGAAGCATTGAGCCAATGCTGGCGACGAAATCAAAAATGCCGTTGCCCGCAGGCGAATATGCGATCGAACGGAGCATCGCTGGAACACGTGCGATTGCGTTTCTGGCCAATGGCACCGCACAGTTGCTCGAGCTGTCACGAAACCGACTTCAGAAGCCGCGTCATTTGCTTGACGACGCACCGGAAGTGGAGAAGGCGTTGCTCCGAGTGTCGCGAAAGTTGGCGCGATCGCTGATACTGGACGGCGTGCTGACCGAGGATGGCACGTCTTTTGTAGTATTCGACCTGTTGTTGTACGGCGAAGCATCGCTCGTCGATGAGCCCTGGATTGAGCGTCGCACGAAACTGGACGATGCGCTCAAGGATTTTATGTCGACCGGCTCAGCGAAAGCGCGAAAGGCCGGAGCGCTCGTTTTGAACGAATGGGTTGTTTCCGACGCGAACGGCATATCAGATGCGACTCGCGTGCTGCGAGCAGACCATGTAATTGCGAAGCGCATTTAATCAATTTATGAACCGGTGACGTCGAAGTCGTGGCTGGAGTTGCAGCAGTGACAAAGCGTGATGGCTACTAGGAAAATCGTCGGCCTGCGTCCGCCGCTCGCGCCAATGGAAGCACAAACGAGTGAGCATCTTCCGCTTGGTTGGGAGTGGCAGTACGAACCCAAGTGGGATGGATTTCGCTGCCTGGTTTTTCGGGATGGCGCCGACGTGTATTTGCAATCAAAATCGAATCCGCTGGCGCGATATTTTCCGGAGGTTGCTCAAAATATTCTGCGAATAAAGGCCAAGCGATTTGTTCTCGATGGAGAATTGATTATTTCAGTTGGCGGGGCGCTTTCGTTCGATGCGTTGCTGGCGCGATTGCACCCCGCCGCCAGCCGCATTCAAAAACTTTCATTGGAGACTCCCGCAACTTTCGTCGTGTTCGACATGTTGCAGGATGAGCATCAGCAGTCGCTGCTCGACGAACCATTGTTTGTTCGCCGTGAAATGCTCGAAGACTTTGCGTTCAGAAACTTGCCGGCGTCGGGCCTACTGCTGTCACCCGCTACCGAGAGTGCTGAAGTTGCGGCGAGCTGGTTTCAGAAATCCGGCGGCGGGTTGGATGGGGTCATTGCAAAGCTGATCGGCGCTCCCTACGCCAGCGGCGAACGTTCAGCAATGCGAAAGTTCAAGCATTTGCGAACAGCGGAATGCGTCGTTGGTGGTTTTCGATATGGCAGTGGCGCTGCGAGCAAGACTGTCGGCTCGTTGCTCCTCGGCCTGTACGATGCGCAAGGTAAGCTCAATCACGTTGGTTACACGTCAGCGATGAGCGCGGACGAGCGCAAACGGCTAACTCCTAAACTCGAAAAATTGATTGGTACGTCGGTGTTCGATGGGAATTCTCCAGGCGGACCAAGTCGCTGGAGTAGTGAACGAAGCGCGGAGTGGCAACCGCTCAAGCCGAAATTGGTGGTGGAAGTGCAGTACGATCATTTCAGTGGCAATCGATTTCGCCACGGAACGGACTTGTTGCGATGGAGGCCGGACCGAGTGCCGAAGTCATGTACGTTTGCACAACTGAAATTGGCGAAGGGGTCGGCGTTATCGCTAATCTGAGACGCGAGGAGAAAGATAGCTGTTTAGCTGGAGGAACTAATCAGTGCTGTTTGATGAAATTCGGCGACTGTGACATTCGACGCTAACTTCATTTGAATTGGTGATTACTGCACGATTGATCAGACAAATGCAGGAAATACTACAATCCGCCACTCTGCGCACGGCGTACCCCAAACGTCCTACCGCGCGCACTCGACCTCGAGCCCGCGCCGGGATCTCACCTTTGGAGGCGCTTTCATGAGTACAAGCGAAAAAACAATCGTTGCGAGCGATGATGCTCCGCTGTCGCTCTATAATGAAATCGGCTACGAGACCACAAAACGTGCGTCTCTTGGTCTTGGTTCTCTGAGCTATGCAGGATTGGCGACCGCGGGAACACTTGGCGTGCTGATTGCGTCGGCCTGCAGCAGTGACAAGACCACCGGTCCCGTTGTGACGCCCGCGGTGATATCGCTGCCGCTTACGAGCGATACGGACATTCTCAAGTTCGCATTGTTTCTCGAATTACTTGAAGCTGACTTCTACACCAAGGCTGTTGCCAGCGGGATATTGAGCGGCGCCGTTGCAACTCTTACTACGAGCATCAAAATTCACGAAGTCGCGCACGTTGCCGCGCTGCAAGCCGCACTCGGGTCGAATGCATTTACGGCGAACGACGTAGGATTCAGTTTCGGCACGGCACTCGCATCACAGTCAAGTTACCTGGCAACTGCGCAGACACTCGAAATGACGGGCGTTGGCGCGTACCTCGGTGCACTGCCTTCGATCACATCGAAATCTGTTCGCACCACGGCGGGTTCCATCTTCACCATGGAATGTCGTCATTACTCGGCCATTCGTGTGTTCAACAACGCGCCGGGCGGACCAGTACCAAATGCATTTGAAACCGGCGTTCCAGCAGCATCAGTTCTCGCCGCCGTCAAATCCACAAATTTTGTCACGAAGGGGCTCGGTTGAGTCGAACAGCGCGCATAACGCACCAATCGCTGTGAAGTCTGTAACCCTCTCTGTTTTTTCGTGAACCAACTCCTGGAGATTGACGATGTCTGAATCCTTACGCGAAATCATTTTCGACGCCAACGCAGTTCAAACGACTTACGGTCGGCGTCGTTTTCTTACAAGCATGGCCGTGGCCTGTGGTTCAATTGCACTCGTTCCGATGATCGGACGCGGCGCCGGCATTACGAACATGCTGCAAGCACAAACGTCTGGTGAAACTGAACCAAACCTCACCGATACCGATATTCTGAATTACGCACTGACGCTCGAGTATCTCGAAGCGACGTACTATCTGCGCGCCGATAGCGGAAGTCCACTTCCCACTGGCGCAACGATCGCGCTTATAGATCCCGATGGAAACGGCGCACCCGGAACCGTTACTGGTTTGACCGGCACGTTCCCGTCGCCATCAACGATCACGCTGTCGTCGTTCTTCCGTCAGGTGCGCGATCATGAAATCACGCACGTGCTGACGCTGCAAGGCGCACTCGGCGCAGCAGCATTGGCGCGCAGCGCATTCAAGTTCACCTTCCCGGCAGCAGTGTATCAATCTCAGCTTGCCTTCATGCAAACGGCGCAAGCTTTGGAAGATACGGGCGTCACTGCCTACCTCGGTCAAGTTGGCAATCTCGACAGCACTTCGATACTCGGCACGGCCGGACAGATTGCTGGCGTGGAAGCGGAGCATGCGGCGGCCGTTCGCATGGCACTCGGTCTGCCGGTGTCACCAAACAACGCAAACTTCGACTCGCCAGCGACGACCACTCAGGTGCTCGCCATTGCCGGCGGATTTATTACGCAGAAGCCGACTTTGCCATTCCCGAAGTAACACAATAACAAACGTCGGAGCGGCGATTCGCTCCGACGTTTCAATTTGTGGTGTTGGCTACCGGGGCCGTGATTATTTGGGTGAGCGCGGTAACGGTAGTCAGCACCACATTTCGCGAAGTTTGAAATTGGGTCTGCAGCAGTAGAAAATGCCTGGTATGCATGGTGCGGCTGACGGAATCGCTTCGCCCCTACCTTCCAACCGCGATTGTCATTGTCGCGAAATCGCTTTCCCATTCGAGTCCCTTCGCGTGCGTGCGCCGCAAGCTCGTGGCATTCACCAACCAACGACCCGCGCGATTCATTTTCATCTGCGCAGTTCCCGCAGCATTCGTAGTCGCAAACGAAACGTGCTTGTCGTTTTCGTATTGAAACCCAACTTCGAGACTAGCTACCGGTTTGCCTGCACGGACCGCGTGAACGCGAAGTACTTCACCAACCTTGATCGTTGTCGGGTTGACGTCAGGAATGATTTCAAACCCCATTCCCAAGGGCTGACGCCAGCTTGAATCGTTTGCTGGTTCGCCAACCAGCACAAATGTCGCCGCGTGCTTGGTGTACGATTCCCGCCATTGCTTTGGTTTGGGCACGCTATCCCACGTGGCGCGCAACGACGTCGACGCGTTGATGTCGGCGAAGTACTCCTCAATTTTGTCGGGAGTCAGTGTGAGTGTTTTTGGTGCGAGTTCGATGGCGATTGCGGCAATTCCAGTTGCATTTGGAGTCCACGCGAAGTGGAGCGAAACCTTGCCGGAAACGGGAGCAGCGAGTGAGGTGGTTTTACCCGCGAGTCGCACATTCGCGCGCGTAACGCGCTTGGGATCGATGGCAAAATCGTCAACAGGGAATGCCTCGCCGCTGGTCAGCGAAAGAATGACTTTCTTGCTCACGGGCGTTCTGAGCGAGCTCGGAAGCAGCCAGGTATCGTGTGCCGAAAGAACGGACACTGCAAAGACAGATGCCGCCGCTGCTGTAATGAACAGATTGCGTTTCATGGAGTTCCGAGTTGGACTGCAAACAAATGAGGAGAGACGGTGGTGCGAACCGCAGCTTGGCATTGCGAAATGGAAACGCAATGAGAGACTCGCCAAATCTCCCTCAATCAACGCAACTTCGCCAACGCCTCACTGCTCCACGGCGTCGTGCGCGTACCTGTCTCAGAGCGGGCGGACGCGACCTCGGCTGCGCATACAGGCGCGGCGCTATTGCCAAATTGTGTTCGGACGTACGTCAGAATCGTCGCAATTTCAATATCGGACATTGGAACGCCACCGCCAGCGGGCATGACGTTATTGAATTCTTTTCCTTCCACCACAATGTGCCCTGACAAACCATTCAACAAAATGCGAATGGGAATGCGCGCCGGGCCTGTGGCCCATTCAGAGCCAGCGAGTGGCGGAAACACCCCTGGCGTGCCGCCGGCATTTAGTTGATGGCAGACAGAGCAACGTTGAAAGATCTCGGGGCCGGAGGGGGCGTTGGAGACGGCGACGTTGGGCGTTGCCGTCGGTTGGCCGTTTTGGTGTCTTTGCTGCTGCAGGCGGTCAATGATGCGCTTGCGACGGCACAAGTGATCGCGATGACGGTCAATCGCAGAGAGAACCGATTAATTGGCGACATGAAACTCATTGCACATAGTTTCGGCAATTGTGCTTGGAACGACGCCGATTGGATTTGGTCGTGTGTCACTACACCCCGCGCAGAAAACCAAAGCTGGCAGCCAATAGCTCGAAAGCTACCAACTGCCAGCTTCACTTCCCAACAACGCGCCAACTAAGCGCGCACTCCCCGAACTACCGGTTCTGCGGCATCGGAATCGCGGCCGGCGTCGCACTCGGCTTGGGCCCACCCTGAATCAACCAGTAACCAAACCACTGATTGATGCGATTCAAACGATCGGTCAACAACCACGG
>JBDUAX010000575.1:0-2765 GCA_040004455.1 Gemmatimonadaceae bacterium | reverse complement strand
ATTCTTTCCTGGTATGCAACCGCAGGTTTGCCGCTTTTTGCTTCGCGTATTCCGTACGGCAATGCGAAGACAGGAGTTCCTTTATTTTATCGAACTCTAATTGATTAAGCGCAGATTCCGGAAAGAATTTCACTGGTTAATTTGATGATTTGGTAATTTGGTAATTTGATAATGAAAATGCAGTTCTCAGCGAATCGGGAATGTGATCGGGTCGCCAATTATCAAATTACCAAATTGCCGAATTATCAAATTCTCTAGTCATTAAGCTTCAACACCGCCAAAAACGCCTCCTGCGGCACTTCCACATTCCCGATCTGCTTCATGCGTTTCTTTCCTTCTTTCTGCTTTTCAAGCAGTTTCCGTTTCCGTGAAATGTCGCCGCCATAACACTTCGCGGTGACATCCTTACGCAACGGTTTCACCGTCGTGCGCGCAATGACTTTCTGTCCAATGGCGGCCTGGATCGCCACCTCAAACATCTGGCGCGGAATGAGATCCTTGAGTTTGTCCGCGATCTTGCGTCCCCACTCGTACGCTTTGTCTTTGTGCGTGATGACGGAAAACGCGTCAATCGGATCGCCGTTAATGAGCATGTCGAGACGCACCAACTCACTCGAACGATATTCCAGTATCTCGTAATCCAGCGACGCGTAACCGCGACTCACGGTCTTCATCTTGTCGAAGAAATCGAGAATGATTTCGCCGAGCGGAAACTCCCAGTCGAATTCAACGCGGGCCGTATCGAGGTACGACATGTTCTTGTACACGCCGCGTCGTTCCGTGCCGAGCGTCATGATGGCGCCGATGTATTCGGTGGGGCACATGATGCGTGCCTTCACGTACGGCTCTTCGATATCGGTGATTAACACCGCCGCCGGCATGAGCGCCGGATTTTCCACCAGCATCATCGTGCCGTCGGTTTTGTGCACCCGATATTCTACGCTGGGCACCGTCGTGACCAGGTCCAGATTGTATTCACGTTCCAATCGTTCCTGCACAATTTCCATGTGCAGCAAACCGAGAAATCCGCAGCGAAAACCAAAACCCAGCGCGGTGGATGTTTCCGGTTCGTACTGCAGCGACGCGTCGTTCAACTTCATTTTTTCAAGCGCGTCGCGAAGCTGTTCGTACAGTTGCGTGTCGGTTGGATAAATGCCAGCAAACACGAAGCTCCGCACTTCCTGATAACCGGGCAACGCTTCAGCCGCACGATTGTCCTGATCGAAAATCGTATCGCCCGCGCGCGTTTCACTTACCGAGCGTACGCTCGCCACGACGTATCCTACTTCGCCCGCGCGCAACACATCGCTGGGCACCTGACGCAACTGCAGGTAGCCCACCTGATCCACTTCGTACACCGTGTCGTTGGTGCCGAACGTGATCTTGGTGCCCTTTTTCATTTCCCCATCGACCACGCGAATGCTCGGAATAGCGCCGCGATATTTGTCGTAATACGAATCGAAAATCAGCGCGCGCAGTGGACCGCTTGGATTACCCGACGGCGGCGGTACGCGCTTCACGATTTCTTCCAGCAACGCCGGCACGCCGTGTCCTTCTTTCGCGCTCACCTGCAACACGTCTTCCGGCTTGCAACCAATCAACGCTACGACTTCCGCACGCCGACGCTCCGGCTCGGCACCCGGCAAGTCGATCTTGTTGAGCACCGGAATGATTTCAAGCCCCGCGTCCATGGCCAGAAACAGATTCGACAGCGTCTGCGCCTGAATGCCCTGCGACGCATCGACCACGAGAATGGCGCCTTCACAAGCAGCCAATGAGCGGGACACTTCGTACGTGAAGTCCACGTGCCCCGGCGTGTCGATGAGATTGAGCTCGTAGGTGACCGCGTCATCCGCCGTATACGACATGCGCACGGCGTTGAGCTTGATAGTGATGCCGCGCTCGCGTTCCAGATCCAACGTATCGAGCACTTGGGACTTCATTTCGCGCTTCTGCAGCGTCCCGGTTTTTTCGATCAGCCGGTCGGCCAGGGTGGACTTCCCGTGGTCGATGTGGGCGACAATGCAGAAGTTACGGATACGATCGAGTTGCAACGGGTCGGGGCTGAATGCGAAACAGTGATGCGCGCGTGTGCAGGAATAGTAGCGGGGGAAGAGGCTGCCGCGAAAAATCGGCCGTCAATTAGCGCAAATGCCACGCCTTACGCCCAGTGCCAGACGCAGTAAGGGCCAACCACTCGGTTGGCCCTTATTCGTTCATCCGTTAGGTGGAACCTTGGGCGGTGGTTCAGGTGGCGGCGGGGGCTTCACCGGTTCCCGCGCCGGCTCAATCCTGGCCGGTTCCACGCGAGGCGGCTCGACCCGCGGCGGGGGCGGGGGCGGGGGCGGGGGCGGGACACTCCGTGGCGGTTCGATTTGCGGGGCGGATCGGACGGGCTCGATACGCGCTGGCGCTTCCGGAGCACTCCGAACCGGATCGACACGTGGCGGCGGTTGCGGACGTATCGGCGGACTGGCCGAAGCGTCGATCTCGCGCTGGCGCTCACGTTCACGCTGCTGTTCCTGACGTTGCTCCTGGCGCAGCTGGTCAAGTCGTTGTTGCTCTCGCAGCAACTCCAGTCGTTGCTGTTCCAGACGAAGCGCCTCGCGCTGCTGCTCCAATCGCCTCGCTTCCAATGCCTGCTCTCGGCTCACATCCGCCGACTGGACGGGCACGTACAGCGGAATAACCGGCGCTGGTTCGCCGCGCACCGGAACGACGAGCACCGGGTCCACACGCGGCGGTTGATAGCCGGGCACCTGCAC
>JBDUAX010000574.1:0-2769 GCA_040004455.1 Gemmatimonadaceae bacterium | reverse complement strand
TCGGCATGCGTCGTTTGGGCAAGGAAGCGTATCTCATTGACTACAACAACGACGTTCACAACCCGAGCAGCCGAGCAAATCAGAAGGACATTGCGATGCGCATGCAACAGTTCTTCGACAACAAACTGCTGGGTAAGCCGGCGCCGGAGTGGATGGTGAAAGGCATTCCGGCAAAAGACAAAGGCAAGGATCAGGTTACGGTGCCGACAATCAGGCCATAACTCAGTACAGAGAACACCAAAGCCCGTCATCCGTAATGATGACGGGCTTAGTTTCAGGTGCGAAACGAAAATCCATCCTACGATTTTTTGCAGCAGCAAAACAAAAATCCCTCCCGCAAATTTCGTCGCTAAACATCGATCCAGCGACGTTTGTGGCCGACTCGATGAAATTCGATTCGACTTTTGCGACAATGTCAGCGGACTGCACGCACGTCGGGATCACGGTGACGTTGTTCGATCAGACGTTGGCCGAGACCGGCACGCAGGGTTACGGCGAGGAGGGGGTACGTGTATCAGGCATTAGCGAGTGTACCGAACTGTCATGGCAATCGACTGGTGATAGGATCATGGGCGATTGATCACGAAGAGGGGAACGTTGCCGGTGGTATGGGTGTCAGAGAATCCGGTTCGCTGATCACCGACAACATGTCACGGTTTGTGCCGCGTGTAATTGAGGACTGATGCTCACGACAAAGCGTTTGTTTGCGCTTTTTGCGCTCGCTATCGGCATGTCTGTCGGTGACGCAGTGCATGCCCAAGTTTTGCCGACGCCAAATGTATCGATAGCGATTTCGCCGTTGTCGAATCGCGATAGCGTAGCACTCGTCATCAACTGGGCCAAACGTTGCGACAGCGCGTGCCCCGCACAATGGCGCGTCGCAGTGTCAATCGGTGAAAACCAGGCGGTGGCTCATACCCGCGCTGTTGCGAGCGATACCGTGCACCTGCTCAAGCCGGTATGCGCAGCTCCGTTCAGAGTGCGCGCCGCAGTGATTGGCGACTTTAAAACGCGCTCATCGCTGGCAGGCAGCGCGTCATTGCCGATGCCGTGCCGAGCGGGAACCGCGCAATCTGCACAACCGGCGTCCGCCTCTGGCCCACCAGTCAGCGCAAACAGCACGAGTAGTCCTGCGCCACCGCGGACCTTCTCAACGAATTACCCCGTAACGAAACGTACCATCGCAGTTAAAGCTGGCGACGATCTGCAGGCGGCGTTCAACAATGCGCAACCTGGCGACGAACTTGTGTTGGCGAATAACGCGACATTCACTGGCAATTTCACGCTGCCCGCGCGTGCCGACAGCAGTTGGATTGTAATTCGATCCGCGACCATGCCCGCCGAACATGTGCGACGCGACACCCTGTTGCGTACTGCAAGAATTATCACACCCAATTCCTTCGCGGCGCTGCAATTCCTACCCGGTGCGCATCACTATCGCATTGTTGGCCTGGAATTCACTCACGAAAGCACGATTTACAACTACGGACTGCTGTTGCTGGGTGCAGGTGGCGAACCCACGCTTAACGCGCAGCCGAGTTACATCACGCTCGATCGTGTGTATGTGCACGGATCGATGGTGACCGGCACGTCTCGCTGCCTGGCGTTCAACGGGCGCTACCAGGCGGTCGTCGACAGCTATCTCAGCGAATGCCACGCGAAAGGCAACGATGCGCAAGGCATTTGCGGTTGGAGCGGTGCCGGCCCGTTTCTCATCGAGAACAATCGCATTGAAGGTTCAGGGCAAGCGATCATGTTTGGTGGCGCGGATCCGCACATCAAGGACGTTGTGCCGTCCGACATCGTCATCCGACACAACTACTTCTACAAGCCGTTGTCCTGGAACGGCAAGTGGACCATCAAGGCAACGTTTGAATTGAAAGATGCACGCCGGGTATTGTTCGAAGGCAACGTGCTGGAGAACCACTGGGCCGATGCGCAAGTTGGATACGCGTTGCTGTTTCAGGCGGTCAATCAAGACGGCGGTGCACCCTGGTCGACGATCACGGATGTAGTTGTGCGCAACAATCTGATCAAGAACAGCACTGGTGGCGTCAACATGTTGGCCCGCTTCAGTGCGTCGGTGGTAACAGGAACTTCACGTGTAACAGTTTCGAACAACCTCTTTCAAGATGTTGGACACGATCCGATTACAAAGTTGCAGGGACGTGCGATGCAGTTGCTGGGCGACATGGAAGACATTGTCATCACGAACAATTCGTGGTCAACGACCGGGAATGCCGGCATTGCAATCCTGTTCGAAGGCTTGCCAATGAAGCGACTGGTGCTCAAGAACAATGTTTTCCCTGCGACCGACTATGGCATTTTCGGTAGCGGAGTTGGCATGGGTAGCGTCGTACTCCAGCAATTGGCACCGGGCGCCGTGGTAACGGGCAATGTCTTTCCGAATCAATCTGCGGCGACATATCCGGCGGACAATTTCTTTACGTTGCCGGCGCCGGCGAATGCCGGTGTGAATATGACTCAACTCAATGCCGCAATCGCGGGAGTTGTGAAGTAAAGGCTTAACGGAGCAGTTTTTTTGTTTATAGCAGGGGGGGGACTCGAACCCCCGACCCCGGCATTATGAGTGCCGTGCTCTAACCAGCTGAGCTACCCTGCCCTTGTGCATCAAACGGAATCGAATCCGGCGGACGTCCATCCAAAAGCGGTTCATCCGGCGAACCACTAAAACTGAAACACCCGAACCTTCCACGCAAACGGCCGGCCCTGGTTAGGACCGGCCGATGCTTCGTTCCTTTGTGCCTG
>JBDUAX010000152.1:0-9268 GCA_040004455.1 Gemmatimonadaceae bacterium | reverse complement strand
AACATCATCACCGCCGAAGATCCGGTCGAATACAATTTGTTTGGTATCAATCAGGTGCAGGTGCGTACCGAAATCGGAATGACATTTGCCGCGGCGCTCAAAGCATTTTTGCGGCAGGATCCAAACGTCATCATGGTTGGCGAAATTCGCGATCTCGAAACCGGTGGCATCGCCATCAAGGCCGCACTTACGGGGCACTTGGTATTGAGCACGCTGCATACGAACTCTGCGCCAGAAACCATCACACGTCTAATGGACATGGGGCTCGAGCCCTTCAACGTGGCGTCGGCGCTCAATTTGATTCTCGCGCAGCGTCTTGTTCGCAAAATCTGCACGAAGTGCAAAGTGCGCTACACGCCTGATGCGGCCGAGCTGGCGGGTGCGAAGGTGAAGGCGACAACGACACTCCGCGAAATGCGTTTCTCGCAGGAAGCGCTGGACAACGCGAAAGCGAAAGCAACGGCGGAGGCGGCGCCATTGCTCGCGAACCTCTCCCTCGATTCGACTGTTGCGGAATTGCCATTCTTCAAAGGCCACGGCTGTGACGTTTGTGCCGGCACTGGATTAAAGGGTCGTCAGGGCGTTTACGAAGTGATGTTCATGACGCAAACGATCAAGAAGCTCGTCATGCAAAGCGCCGACGTGCAGGTGTTGCGCGATGCGGCCATTGGCGAGGGGATGCTCTCGCTTCGAATGGACGGTTGGCTAAAAGTGTTGAAGGGTTTGACGACGCTCGAGCAGGTCATTCGCGAGACATCAAGCTGATCATGGGCACTTCCCTGTACGGTTTCGAAACTGTCATTCACTCGTCACTCACCGGACGACGCGCCTGTTCGCCGAGGAGCGTCACGTTCCCGCCCCAAATCGCTCCCAATCAATGACAGCGCCACAAGCCCAAAGCATCGTCTCCCTGCGCTCTTTGCTCGATGAAATGATCGAGCGCGATGCGTCGGATTTGCATTTGTCGGCTGGAGACCGGCCGAAATTGCGCATCGACGGTGACATTGCGAATTCCAGCATTGAGCATGTTCTGACGCCCCGCGACACGCTGCAGCTTGCGTACTCCGTGCTCACCGAAAATCAGAAGAAGCGCTTTGAAATGGAAGACGAGCTCGATTTTTCGTTCGGCATACAGAACCTGTCGCGTTTTCGTGGTAACGTGTTCAAGCAACGCGGCTGTGTCAGCATGGTCATTCGGCAAATTCCCTTTGCGATCAAGACGTTCGCCGATTTGAATTTGCCGCCGGTTATTGCAAGCATGGCGGAACGTCCGCGCGGGCTGGTGTTGGTGACGGGCCCCACTGGTTCCGGTAAAAGCACGACGCTCGCGGCAATGATTGACAAAATCAACACGGAGCGTCGCGGCCACATTATTACCGTTGAAGACCCGATCGAATTCATTCATCGCCATCGCAACTGCATTATCAACCAGCGCGAAGTTGGCGCGGATACGAAGAGCTTTGCGTCGGCGCTCAAGTACGCATTGCGCGAAGATCCCGACGTCATTCTGATCGGCGAAATGCGCGACCTTGAAACGATTCAGGCCGCCCTCACAATAGCTGAAACCGGTCACCTGGTGTTTGCTACACTGCACACCAACAGTGCGGCCGAAGCGATCAATCGTATGATCGACGTATTTCCCAGCCATCAGCAAAGCCAGGTGCGGGCACAACTCGCGTTCGTGCTCGAAGGCATTGTCACACAAATCCTGCTGCCGAAAACGGTGGGCAAGGGACGCGCGATGGCGGCGGAAATTCTCGTGGTTACGGCGGCCATTCGCGCCCTCGTTCGCGACGACAAAGTGCACCAGATCTATTCGCAAATGCAGGCCGGAAAGAAGTTTGGCATGCAGACGCTGAATGATTCGCTGTATCAGCTGTACATGACGCGCCAGGTGAGCGCTGACGAATGCGTACGCGCGGCCGGTGATCCGACGGAATTCCTGCGGATGATTGGCAAAGGCACGAACGAAGAGGGTTTGAGTGCATCTGCGCGTCCAATGCCGGGGCAACTGGCCGGCGCGGGCAAGCGGTAAGCAGTACGCGACACGCAACGAGAACGACGCGATAACAACACACGAGGGAAATCAGGATGCCTACGTTTACCTATTCCGCGCGCAACCCGGCCGGCGAACTCAAGTCTGCAACAATCGACGCCCCGTCACGCGATGACGCCGTTGCGCAGCTCAAGCGCCAGCGGTTGACCATCGTCAAAGTCGACGAGGAAAAGTCGCGCGCGAAGAAAAGCGGTGGCGGCATCAAAATGCGCGACATCGTTATTTTTACGCGCCAGTTCTCGACCATGATCAACGCCGGTTTGCCTCTGGTGCAGGCGCTCGACATTCTGGGAAAGCAGAGCGAGAACAAGGCGTTGCAAGCCGTCGTACGCGACGTGGTGTTCGACGTCGAATCCGGAAACACAGTTGCCGACGCATTCAAGAAGCATCCGAAAGCGTTTACGGACTTGTACGTCAACATGGTGGCCGCCGGTGAAGCGGGTGGTATTCTCGACACCATCCTGAATCGACTGGCGTTCTTCCTGGAAAAGAACGACGCGTTGGTGCGCAAAGTGAAAGGCGCGATGATCTACCCCAGCGTTATCATGAGCGTCGCCGCATGCGCCATCATGATTTTGTTGTGGAAGGTTATCCCGGTTTTCGCAAAGATGTTTGCCAGTGTTGGAATGGAATTGCCACTGCCAACGAAAGTTGTTGTCGCGCTCTCCGATTTCGTGAACGGCTATTGGTGGGCCATCATTGGTGGTACCGCCGCAGCAGCGTTTCTCGTCAAGAAATACTACTCCACGCAGAACGGTCAGCTGGTTATCGATCGACTCATGCTGAACGTGCCGGTGTTGGGTGACGTGCTGCGCAAATCAGCGGTGTCGCGTTTCACGCGCACACTGGGAACACTCATTTCGTCAGGCGTTTCAATTTTAGAAGGCCTCGAAATCACCGCGCGCACTGCGGGCAATCGCGTCATTCAGGACGCTATCATGCAATCGCGTGCCTCGATCGCCGGCGGTGAAACGATTGCCGCTCCGCTCGCCAAGAGCAACGTGTTTCCGCCCATGGTTATCAGCATGATTGCGGTCGGTGAACAAACCGGCGGACTCGACGAAATGCTCAGCAAAATTGCCGACTTCTACGATGACGAAGTGGATGCGGCCGTCAGCGCGCTGCTTTCCCTGTTGGAGCCAATCATGATCGTGTTCCTTGGTGTAGTCGTCGGCGGCATGGTTGTCGCGATGTACTTGCCAATCTTCGACATGGTGAACGCGGTTAAGTAAGGGGCATTGCCCGGCATCAGGTGAAGGATCGCAGGCACTAACGCGTGCTGGCGATCAAGTTAGAGTGCGACTGCAATCCGCGGTCGCACTCTTTCTTTTATTCCTGAGTCGCACGACCTTCGCGTCGATTGGGAATTGAACGTAGATTGGCCGTGACCACCGCACTCCTACACCCCTTTCATTGTTGATTCCATGACCACGCAGACGTTGCTCCGTATCGTTCACATAGTTGGCGGAGTATGCTGGGCCGGCGGGGCTGTGTTCATCGCTGGCTTATTGATGCCGTCCGCGCGCAAAGTTGGTGCCGGTGCAACGCCGTTGATACGTGAATTGACTGACTTCAAAAGAATTCCGATGTACATGATGATCATGAGTTGGTCGGCGTTGCTCTCAGGTGGTGCATTGGCGTGGCGCGACGCAGGATTGGAAGGTATGCGCTGGTTCGAACACGGAATGGGTTTGATATTCGGCATCGGGGCAGCCTTTGCGATTCTGGGCGCCGTTGCTGGAATGGCGGTCACGGCACCAACGGCCAAACGCTTACGCGAATTTTCGATACAACTGCAGAATGCGGGACGCGCACCAACGCCCGATGAAATGCAAACGATGCAGAGAATGCAGAATAAATTGTATGCGGTGGCGAGAGTGTTGGCGGTGTTGTTGCTGGCGACGACGGTGGCGATGGCCAGCGCGCGGTACATGTAAGGCGGAGCGGGGTGGAGCGGGGTGGATTTTGAACTGAGGTGACACGTGACACGCGTACGTGTCGCATGAAACGACAGGATCGTCAATCGAGCTTGACGACGGCTACAGGTTTCATGTTGTGGTTGCACGTTTGACGTGATACGCCAGAGCCGTTAACGCGTGACGAGTGAACGTGCACACGTTTCCGGAAATGCCGAGCGAACGAAGATCGTCATCGTAGATTGCTTTGAACGTGACAACGGCAACAACCGGCGCATTGTCGTGTTTCATTTCAACACTGAGTTCGCTTTCAATTGGCGACGAACGTCGCATGGCACTCCAGCATCCTCGAACCAACCACGCCCTGTTAGTTGTTGGGCACCCGCCTGTTCACGCGTTATCCGTGGCGTGTCAGGCGTTATCGGTCCTTAGGTGTCACGACAAACGTGAAACCGCAACTTCAAGTCCGGCCCTCTGCATTCCCGCCACCAATCCAATCCACCGTAACCGGCGTACTTCATCGACTCCCTGCTGTGCGCGTCGTTTCCCTTGTCCTGCGCCGATTCCGATGCATTCGCCCAACCGTGCTCCTCGCGTCGCTCGATTCACGATCTTCTGGCTCGCGGCCGCGGCATCGGCCCCGCTGTCCGCCCAATCCGCACCACCGGCGCGATCGACCGCGGACTCCGCTCGTCGGCTTGCCGACACCGTCAAAGTGCTCGGTCGCATCGATAATCTGATCGGCACCGCGAAGAGCGCGTCCGAAGGTCGCGTCGGTGCGGTTGATCTGCGTGCTCGCCCCATTACGCGCGAAGGCGAATTGCTCGAAACCGTGCCCGGTTTGATTGTCACTCAGCATTCCGGCGACGGCAAAGCCAATCAATACTTCGTGCGTGGATTCAATCTCGATCACGGCACTGATTTTCGAACGAGCCTTGAAGGCATGCCACTCAACATGCCGACGCACGGACATGGGCAGGGCTACACCGATCTCAATATTGTCATTCCAGAACTCGTCGATCATCTCGATTACAAGCTTGGTGTTTCACACGCGGAGTACGGTGACTTCGGCAGCGCTGGCGGTGCCAATTTCAATTTGGTGAAATCTCTCGATCGACCCATCGCCACAGTGGAAAGCGGGGCGAATGGGTTGGCTCGCCTCGCCGGAGCGGACTCACGAAAACTGGGAGTTGGAAATTTGCTGCTCGGTGCGGAAGCGAAGGCATACAACGGACCGTGGCTACGCGCCGAAGACATTCGCAAATTCGCTGGCGTCGCGCGCTACAGCTGGAAAACTCAAACGTCGCAATTTTCCGTGCTTGGCATGGCATACCACAATCAATGGAACTCGTCCGATCAAATTCCGCGACGCGCCGTGACCAATGGATTGATTTCGCAATTCGGCCAACTCGATAGCACCGACGGTGGAAATGCTGCGCGCTACAGTTTGTCGGGTTCGTGGAAGCACGTCGCGCAGAACTCCGTGCAGAATGTGCAGCTCTACGGAATTCATTCCGAGCTCAATCTGTTTTCCAACTTCACCTATTTTCTGGATGATCCGGTTCGCGGCGATCAATTCGCACAGTGGGATCGTCGAAACGTTGTTGGTGGCAGCGCTACACACACGCAGTCGGCGAACCTGTTTGGCGTGACTTCGATTGTCACCGTTGGACTTCAAACGCGAACCGATTTCATCAATGGCCTGGGCCTCGCCCACACGGTGGCGCGTCAGACATTCGAAACCGTCCGCACTGACGTTGTTCGTGAAACGGGAACTGGATTGTTCGTCGAAGCGGAATCGCATTGGACGTCAAGGCTTCGCAGCATACTCGGCCTGCGCGGTGACGAATATTTCTTCAATGTCAAAAGCGACAATATGCTCAATTCCGGTAATCGCTCTGCGGGCATTGTGAGCCCGAAGGCGTCGATTGTGTTTACACCGAACGACGCCTCGGAAGTGTATGTGAGCGGCGGATTTGGTTTTCACAGCAACGACGCACGCGGAACCACCATCCGCGTTGATCCAACAACTGGTGATCCTGCTTCGCGCGTCAGTCCGCTCGTCCGCTCGCGCGGTGGTGAAGTTGGATTGCGTCTCAACGCCGTTCGTGATCTGCGTTCAACGGTTTCGCTGTGGCTGCTCCATCTCGACAGCGAATTACTCTTCACAGGTGATGCCGGCGCAACGGAACCGTCGGCCGCGAGTAGACGCAGCGGCATTACGTTCGCAAACTTCTATCGCCCGGTGCCGCAACTCTCTCTTGATGCCGACGTCTCGTTCGCACATGCGCGTTTCAGCGGAGTTGAACCAAACGCCACGCACATCCCAGGCGCGCTTGAAAACGTGGTCGCTGGTGGAATTACGTGGCTCCCCACACGTCGCGGATTGTTCGGCGCCATGCGCATTCGCCACTTCGGCGACTATCCGCTTATCGAAGACAACAGCGTACGTGCGCACGCGTCGACGCTGCTCAACGCGGACATGGGTTACGTGATTACTGCCGGGCTTCGCTTGCAGGTGAGCGTTCTCAACCTGTTGAACAGTCGAGCGGACGACATTCAGTACTACTATGCGTCGCGATTGAAAGGCGAAGCGGTTACCGGCACCGACGATATTCACTTCCATCCGGCCGAACCGCGACAACTGCGGGCATCGCTTGGATGGAGATTCTGATCGAGCACCGCGTCGCCTGACGGAATTTTCCGACGTATCTTGTCAGCGTATTTCCCCTATCACGCTGACTCGGTACGACGCCATGCTTTGCTTTCGCTTTGCTCTCACCGCCCGCCTGTCTGGCGTTCTGACCCTCGCGATGCTCGCGCCAACGGTGCAGGCGCAGCAAAAGACTCGCGCAGCAACCGGCGCGAAACCGGTTGAACGGAAACCGTCAGCGGCCGCGCCGGCAGTAAGGGTCGCTCGACTGCCGATGCTCAGTGCCGTCGACACGACATTGCTGCACGGAATGACGTATCGCCTTGCGGGCCACTCCGTAGGCGGTCGCGTGACTGCGGTGACCGGGGTGCCAAGTGAACCGCGCACCTTTTACATGGGTGCTGCCAGCGGCGGAGTATTTCGCACAACCAACGGTGGTGAAAGCTGGACACCGATTACCGACGGAAAAATGCCCGTCGGATCGATCGGCTCAATTGCGGTCGCAAACTCTGATCCGAAAGTCATTTATGTGGGCACGGGTTCCGATGGCGTGCGCAGCAACGTCTCGACAGGACGCGGCGTCTATAAATCCGTCGACGGTGGTGGGACGTGGCAATTCACTGGTTTGTACAACGCGGGCCAGATTGGTGGCGTGCGCATTCATCCAACAGATCCCAACATCGTATGGGTTGCCGCATACGGCGAAATTTTCGGCAAGAATACTGAACGTGGCATTTTCAAGACTACGGACGGCGGAAAGAGCTGGCGCAAGACGCTGTATCTAAGCGATTCCACCGGCGCGATGGATGTGGAATTGATGCCCGGCAATCCGAACGTCGTGTATGCGTGGATGTCTCGCATTGAGCGCAAACCGTGGACCATCATCAGCGGGTCGCGTGAAGGCGGGTTTTACAAGAGTGTGGACGGCGGTGAAACGTGGACCAAGGGCACAACCGGTTTGCCCCCCGATCTCATTGGCAAAGCCAATCTCGCGGTCACGCCCGCCAATCCGCAGCGCATTTACGCGTTGATCGAAGCGCTGCCCGGCGGCGGATTGTACCGCTCCGATAATGGGGGCACTTCGTTCACGATGGTGAACAGCACTCCCGGTCTGATCGCGCGTCCGTTCTACTACACGACACTTGGTGCCGACCCGACAAATGCGGACGTGATGTACGCAGGCGCTGAAAATTTCTATAAGAGTGTGGATGGCGGCAAGACAGTGACGATCATGCGCACGCCGCACACGGACAATCACGAAATCTGGATCAATCCGAATAACGGCAACACAATGATCGAAGCCAACGACGGCGGCGCCAACGTGTCGTACGATGGTGGCAAGACGTGGTCCACGCAGGAAAATCAAGCAACGGCCGAATTTTACGGCGTGTGGATGGACAACAAGTTTCCATACCAGATGTACGCCGCGCAGCAGGACAACTCGACGTGGGTTATCAGCAGCACCAGCGATCCGCTGACCAGCAACGTACGCACTGGACCCGGCTGCGAAACGGGGCCCATCATTCCGCATCCGACACTGGCGAACATCATTTACGGTTCGTGCAAAGGTCAATTTCAGGTCATGAACACTGACATTGGCACAACGAAAAATTATTGGATCGGCGGACAGTCGCTGTATGGCAACGCCGGCGGAGAATTGATCTATCGCTTTCAGCGCGTGTCGCCAATGTCGCTCTCGCCGCACGATCCCAACGTGTTGTATTACGGCTCGCAATACTTGCATCGCACGCGCGACCGCGGTGTTACGTGGGAGAAAATTTCTCCCGACCTCACCGCTTTTCCGCCCTGTTGTCAGGGCGCCAGCGGTGAACCGATCACGCGCGATGTAACCGGTGAGGAATTTTTCAGTACGTTGTATGCGATTACCGAAAGCACGCTTGAGCCGGGACTGATCTGGACGGGTTCCAACGACGGCCCATTCTTCGTTTCTCGCAACAACGGAAAGACCTGGACCAATGTGACGCCGAAGGATTTGGCGTGGGGTGGGCGCGTTGCTTGGATCGAATCATCACCGCACCGCAAGGGCTCCGCGTACTACGCGGTCTACCGCTATCAACTCGGCGATTACCAACCGTACATTTACAAAACAGACGACTACGGAAAAACCTGGAAGCGTCTCACCGACGGTCAAAATGGTATTCCGAAGGACTGGCCCACGCGTGTTGTACGGGAAGATCCAAGTCGCGAAGGATTGTTGTATGCAGGCACTGAGTTCGGCATGTTTGTTTCATTCGACGACGGTGCGCACTGGCAATCGCTGCAACTCAACATGCCAAACGTGCCGATCAACGACATCAAGGTGTATCGCAAAGATCTTATTGTTGCCACGCAGGGTCGCGCGATGTGGATTCTCGACAACATTTCATCATTGCATCAACTCACGGTACAAGGCGCAACGGGTGTAACGTTGTACAAGCCGCGCGATGGGTATCGCACTGCCACAGCGCCTGCGTTACTCGGACCGCAGATTGATTTCTACCTGCCCACGACTGTCAGCGACACCGTGAAGATGGTCATCCTCGATGTCAATGGAAAACTCGTTAACCGCTATCAGTCGGGCGCAGCGCCAATTCGCGCGGGACGCGGCTTCGGCGGGGGCGGCGGGGGCGGGGGCGATGACGC
>JBDUAX010000151.1:0-9287 GCA_040004455.1 Gemmatimonadaceae bacterium | reverse complement strand
GCGTGCTGTCGAGCGCGAGTCCGCGATCGGCCGCGGCCGTTGCGGTATCGAATACAGCGGTCGCCGCCGTTCCTGTAAACTGCGGGTAGAACGCCAGCGCTTCGCTCAAGCCCGCGTAGGCGCGCGCAAACATTGAGTCACGCGCAATCGCTTGCGAGAACAAATCGCGCGCTTGTTTCACTGCACGAACGCGCAGCAGTGATTGCCCGCGCAGGAACAGATCATACGCCACGACATCGTTTGTTCCACGCTCCTTTCGTCGCGTCGCTACCGACGTCGCCGGAATCTTCGTGGTGAGCAACGCTCCCAGTTGTTCACTGGTTGCGCGTGCGACGTCGTCCTGCACGCCAAACATGTCGCTTGACGCACGCCTGTAGCTCTGTGTCCACAATTCTTGACCCGTCGCCGCGTTCACCAAATGTGGCGTAATCTTCACATTGCTATCCGCCTGCTCAACGGTGCCCCACACGATGTACTTCACGTTGAGCGCTGCCCCAACCGTTTGCATGTTGAGATCGCGCGCGCTGCGAAAGTGATACGATGCCGCGCGTGGCGCCAATCGCACGCCATCGATTTTGCTGAGCGTAACGGCCAACTCGTCTGACATACCCTCGGCCAGATAATGCACGCTCGAATCGGCACCCACGGTGGCGAATGGCAACACGGCCAGCAACGGCGCGCCAGCGTTGCCCGATTTATTTGTGCGTGTGATGAGTACAGTGGCAATCGCACCGACTGCCACAAGACTTGTCACAATCAGAGCACGACGAACAAACGCTTTTGACGCAGCATTGTTCTTGCGACCCCGTGTGTACGAAGCCGACGTGACGCTGGTAACCGTCGAGCCCTCCAGCGCGCGCAGACAATCGCGTGCTGACTGTGAGCGCTTTGCAGGATCTTTTTCCAGACACTCCATCACCAACACACCAAGTACGTCGGGAATATCTTCGCGCAGTTCGTGTATCGGCTGCGGCGTCTCGGTCATGTGCGCGCGAAACAATTCATGCATCGTTCGCGCAGCGAACGGCGTGCGCCCCGACAGCAATTCATACGCAACGCAACCAAACGCATAAATATCTGCACGATGGTCCGTGCCTGGATCTCCCGCCGCTTGCTCCGGCGCCATGTACAACGGTGAGCCGAGCGAAGTGCCGCGCTGCGTCAGTCCGGTCTCGACAATGGATTTCCCCGATGCGCGCGACGCACTCAATGCCTTGGCAATTCCAAAGTCAGTTACGACCGCAGCATCGCCCGACAGCAGCACGTTCTCGGGTTTGATATCGCGATGTACAATGCCCTTGTCGTGCGCGTACGCCAACGCGCGCGCAATGTCGCGCAGAATGCTGATTGATTCATTTATTGAAAGCGCGCCAGTGCGCGTCAGGTGATCGCGCAACGATTGTCCTTCGATAAACGGCATTGTATAAAACGGCAAACCAGCCGCTTGCCCCGTGGAAAGCAGCGGTACGATGTTCGCCTGCTGCAATCGCGCGGCCAACATGATCTCGCGCATAAAACGTTCGGCGCTCACACCTTCGGCCAGATCTTTCGACAGCACCTTCACGACCACTTTTCGCCCCAGTGCGACTTCGTCGGCCACAAACACGCGCGACATGCCGCCCCCACCAAGCTCGCGTTCGAGTGTGTAGGCTGCGCCGAGCGCATTTTGTAGCTCGTCTCTGAGGTCAGTCACAAAAAGTGGCGCGATCCTGGGGGCGGAGTTTGTCGAGCGGGGCGACACGGCCTACGGTCGCCAGAACAAACTATCGCGCGATGGGACTCGCGGTCAGCGGGAATTGCGAGGGCAGCCCGCCGGCTGAATCATCATTCCTGAATTTGCCGTAGAGTTGCCCGCCCTTCAAACCCTATTAAGTTGCCGGTCATCGCATTGGCGATACCAGCCTGGCGAAATGCACATCCCGGCGACAATCAGAGGATTTATGGAATCGATACTTGCCGATGTTCGATACGTCGCCCGTTCGTTTGCGCGCAATCCCGCCTTTTTCATCCTGACCGCGCTGACATTGGCGCTCGGCATCGGCGCGACGACGGCAATTTTCAGCGTTGTGAACGGGGTGCTGCTTCAACCGCTGCCGTACCCGAAATCTGAGCAGGTTGTTCAGCTTTTCGGTGTCGATACGGCGGGAGCGCATACGAGCCTCGCGGAACCCAACTTCATCGACTGGCAACAGCAGTCGCGTGGCTTTTCCGCGATGGCAATGACGCGCGGGCCGCAGACAATTTCCGCCAGCGGTTTCGGTGAACCCATCCGCGCGCGTTCGACGACGGTCACGCGTGACTTCTTCAAGGTGTTCGGCCTTGCACCGGAAGCCGGCCGCACCTTTGCTGATGCTGAATTGCAAATCGGCGCCGCACCCGCTGCTGTCGTGAGTTACGCGTTCGCGCAAAAGTATTTTGGCAGCGCGAAGGGAGCAGTTGGTCGCGCCATGAATGTCGGCCCGCAACTGGTGACGATTGTTGGTGTGATGCCGCCGCAGATGAATTACCCAGCGAACAACGAGCTGTGGATGCCGCACGAAATCGACAAACCAAATTTGAGTCGGACGGCGGGGGGTTGGCGCATCGTTGCCCGCGTGCGCGATGGCATGACGTTTGCGGCGGCAAAGGCCGATCTGAGCTCACTTTCGCGCCGGATGAAGCAGCAGTACGGCAGCGAAACGTGGATGTCAGATGCCGACGCAGTCACTTTGCGCGAACAGCTCGTGGGAAATTCGCGCACGACGTTGCTCATTTTGCTTGGCGCGTCAGCATTCCTGTTGCTCATTGCCTGCGCAAATGTTGTGAACTTGCTGGTGGCGCGCATGTCCGCGCGTCGGAGCGAAATTGGTGTTCGACTTGCGATGGGCGCGAGTCGCGCGCGTCTGGCGCAGCAGTTTCTTACTGAATCGGCGATGCTTGCTGTCGCGGGTGGTGCTGTTGGGGTGGTGTTGGCTGCCCTCGGAATTCGGCTACTCGTGTCGCTGCAAAACAGCAAGCTTCCCCGCGTTGAAGAAATTCACCTGAATATTCCTGTAATGCTGTTTGCAATTGGAGTGTCCGTTGTTGCCGCCGTGGCGCTGGGATTGTTCACTGCGTGGAGCGGAACGAACAACGACATTCGCGACTCGCTTTCTTCCTCGCAACGCACGCAAGCCGGCTCAGGAGCGAGTTCGCGCATTCGACAATCGTTGGTTGTCAGTCAAATGGCGTTGACAGTTGTATTGCTCGTTGGTGCCGGATTGTTGGGGCGAAGCTTTGCAGCGTTGCTCGACATTCATCCAGGCTATCGCACGGAACACGCGGTGGTGCTCGACGCGACGTTACCGTACGAAAGGGGCGATGATGCGGCTCGGCGGCGCGTTCAATTTTTCAGCGAGGTGTTTCAGCGCGCGTCGGCAATTCCAGGTGTTGCGAAAGTTGGCGCATCGAGCGGATTCCCGTTGCTCGGCGGCGGGTCGGACGGCGCGTTCATTATTCTCTCGCGTCCCGACGAGAAGATCGACTTCAGTCAGTATCCCGCCCTGATGAAAGATGCCGCGCGCAGCGGCTATGCAAATTTTGTTGTCGTCGATGGCAACTATTTCGATGCGATGAACATTCCCGTGGTGAAGGGACGCGCGTTTCGGGATGGCGATACACCAGAGTCACAGCACGTTGGCGTAATCAGCGCGTCGTTGGCGAAAACGAAGTGGCCAAACGCAGATCCCATTGGGAAAGTCATTCAGTATGGCAACATGGATGGCGATTTGCGTCCGTACACCGTAGTTGGAATCGTTGGTGATGTTCGCGACGCAAATTTGGCAACCGAGCCGACACCGACGTTTTACGCGTATTTGCCTCAGCGCATTCAGGCCGCGTCGAATTTGCACATTGTCATGCAGACAACCGGGAACACAACGCCAGTAATGAACGCAGCGCGTGCCATTGTGCGTGAGCTTCGCCCCGACGTTCCGCCGGTTATTCGCACAATGGAAACAGTCGTCGCAACCTCGGTTGCCGATCGTAAATTTATGTTGCTGTTGGTTGCGGTGTTTGGCGGTGCTGCGTTGTTACTCGCAACGCTTGGTGTTTACAGCGTGATCTCGTACATGGTTACGCAGCGCAATCGCGAAATTGGCGTTCGCATTGCGCTGGGGGCACAGCGTGGTGATGTGTTGGGGCTTGTGTTGCGAGAGGGGGCGTTGTTGGCAGCGACCGGAATAGTTGTCGGCGGCGTTGGTGCATTGGCACTCACACGTTTGTTGAAAGGCCTCGTGTTCGGTGTGAGCACGACGGATCCGATCGCGTTTGTTGGAGTGATGGCGTTGCTCGCGGCTGTTGCGCTCGTGGCAAGTTGGCTACCGGCGCTGCGTGCCGCGCGCGTTGATCCGATGAACGTGCTGCGAAGTTCGTAACTACTAATCGTGCACTCTGCCTGATTTCAGCTCGAAGGCGTCGTTCATTCACCTTAGCGCTCGCCAGTCAATATCAGTGCGCACTCCGGTCCAGATTTGCAACGGGCCGTGCATGATGTTTGTGCCATTCGAGCTATCACCCAATCGCAATCGAAATGCGCCAGTAAGGGGAATCGGCTCCGGGGATATCCAGACGACTTTGTTGTTGATGGCAACACCGCAGCGACCATCAGGAAGAATTTGTAAACGCAATTTCCACCAGGCGCCGGTGCGTAGAGGAAGTGCACCCGCTTTTAAGTCAAGCTCGTCGGAAATACTGCCGAGAAATGAAAGCCGTGTTTCACCCCACTTACCATCGGTCGGAAAGTTGAAACCACACGTGGCGTCAAGGCGGCCCATCGACGCGGGGGCGCCTTTTTGATCACTGGAAAGCAACGCCGCAGTGTCGATATCGGCGGTGAGAAAGGCCTGGACACGCTGCCACTTTGTGCGTGTGAACTTGCTGGAAATGAGAAGTTCCGCGCCAAGGCCGTTTTGTGCAGACAACGACTCGCGAAGTACCGCCAGGTTGTGAAAGGTGCCATCACCGTTGTTGAAGAAACTCGAAACGCCGTCAGCGCTCTTTCCGACGAATGGAGCGGGATCACCCCACGCAATCCAGCGGCGTTTCCAATCGTTACTCCACCGCTCGTCCAGTACAACTTGCGAAGCCCGGCCGATCACATGCATTCGTCTCGAGACTTTTCGCCAGTTCACCAGGTTTGCTGCAATGGATACGTCACCGATTGCATGCGGTATAACGACCCCCATCGAGTCGACGGATGCAACCAGCGTATCACTTGAAGTCCATTTAATCGGCACCAGAATGGGAATTTCCGTTCCCGCGGAAGTCAGCTGCCTGATGCGAAGACGCGTGCCCGCACCCAGCGGAATGACAGAATTCGTGTCGATGAATTCAATGTGGTCGATTAACAACGAATGATCAGTCCTTCCTTCCCACCAACGTGCGGGAAGTGCGCCGCTTCCTGAATGTTCAACGGGACGCGCCTGACCAGGATGATCAATGGGCGCAATCCAATCCTGATTGCCACGAACTCCATCAACACGGATGGTGGCTACAACCCATTTCCGATCGGGGCTCAGGCGAGCATCACGTGCCTGTGGCGAAAGTATCATGCGGCTCGAGCTGCGTGCCCAGTCATAGACGACGACGGCCGGATATGAACCCGACATCAGCAATACTAACTCTGTCAGTCCGTTCCAGCCGATAACTCGGCTCACTTGTTTATTGTCAATGAGTCGACATTCGGGTTCATTCACGCCGTCGATAGTTGTCACGCACAATCGTTGCGGAAACGCATCTGACAAACGCGTAAACGCCACGCGCGTGCCATCAGGGGACATCGACGGTCCCGAATCGTAGTCATGACCATGCGTAATTTGCCGCGCACTTCCAGTGGCGGTGTCGAACACCGCAATGTCGTAATCACCGTCCCCCTTGGGAGACCAACGATTCGTCGTTCCAACCAGTCCTGAACCATCTGGCAACCACTCATGCGCGAGATCGTCGCGCGGTTCAAACGTCAACCGGCGCACACCCGCCGGAGTACGCAGCCAGATGTCGAGAATAGTGCTGTCGCCACTGTCTTGTATCCAGGCGGCGGACTTTCCATCGGGACTGATGGCAGGAGGCAACTCCGTATAGCGCGTTGCCGCATCGAATTGAATTGAACTGCCGCGTGCGCGCTCAAGTGCAGCCTTGTTTCCATCAAAGTCATTCGGATGAATCGCAACAACTGATGTGGCTTTGGCGGAATCGACAAAATACAATCGCTGAAGCGTCGCTTCATTCATCGCGCGCGCGCGCAATGTGCCAGCTGTTACTATTGGCAACAATAAAATCGCCATGACTGCCACAATGCGACGTTTGTTCGACCATAATCCCATTCGCCAGAGCGCCGGCAAACTCGACACGACCGGCGCGACAACCGATGCGCTCTCTTGCGCTCCGGTTAGCTCAGCGGCCAAGGCACTAAACGACCTGCGGTCTCCGCGCTCTCGCATCACGAGCGCATATCGATTGAACAGTGCGCGCACACCGTCATCGTCGTTGGCGGCAACCAGATGACGCGCCGCGCGCATCATTCCGTTAGGATCGCCCCGGGCAACGCGCGCGAAGTACGTTCCAACGCGTTGCTCGTTCGCACGAAGCTCCTCCGAAGTCAACGAAGCACGCGCGGCGTCCGCAATCTCGTCATGCGCGGGCATCCATCCAGATGCACCAATTGTTATCAACCCCTGTCGTTCAAGCGGCTCGAGTTGCATTCGAAAATCATCTGAACTGAGTTCTGCCATTTCTGCAAAATCGGCGGCATTCAAAGGCATTCCGGAAGTCGCCAGCAGTGCCAGCAATAGCAGTTGCTGATTGGGTAGTCTGCGAATGCGTTCACGCAGCGCTTCACCCGCCTGCAACTGCACCGACAACTTTGCTGGATTCAGACAACGCCATTCATTGCTTTCCAGCGCAAGCGTTTCCTGATCGAGTGCCAGACGCAGCGTTTCCAGAACAAGCAACGGGCTACCTCGCGTAGCTTCATGAAGTCCGTGAATGAATCCTTGCGTCCATTTCTCACTCGTCGGAATTGCTCCAAGTGCAGAAACCAACGCATCAACATTTGCTACCGTCAATGGCTCCAGATGCATCACCGTGCTGCGCTCGTCTCCCCCAACGCGACCTGGGCGCGACGTTGTCAAACACAGGACGTGCGCATTCTCAAGTCGCGTCAGCACGCCCTGCAGAACGCGAAACGATAGTTCGTCGATCCAGTGCAAATCATCAATTGCAAGCACAAATCTTTTTTCGTCAGCCACTGAATGCACCAAATCTGCAATCGCAAGAATGCGTCGCCGCAATGCATCTTCACCCAGCGTCGTATCGGCAACACCAGTCATCCTGGACGAGAGCGTTGGATTAAGCGCCAACAGTGCCGAGGCGGAAGCTGGGGCGATTCCCGCTGCTCCGGGAAGTGATGCAACGGCAGCAGCGAGGTCACCGGCAAACGCGTACGGTACGTCGCTATTACCCGGTGCTCCGCGCAACTGCAACACTGGTGCACCGGCTGCGACCAGCCGCGCGACAGCATCGCGCAGCAATCGTGTTTTTCCAATACCGGCTGGAGCGCTCAAATGCAGATGTCTCGCTGGTCCAATGCGAACTGACTCCCACGCGGACGTAATCGCAAAAAATTCCTGTTCACGCCCAGTGAGTTCTGCGACCAATTCAAATGCTTTACCATCGTCTTCCACCAGCGCAATGCGTCGCGCACGTGCGATCGCCGAACGGGTTGCGGGCTCAAGCACGACAGTTTCCTGGACTGCCCATTGTTCGATAACATCGGCTTCCATCGCCGCCGACACGAAATCCCGGCCAGCAATACACGCTTCAAGCATGAGGCGCGCGCCAACCTCAGAACGCGGAACCAGATCGCGAAGTCGTCGCGCAATTTGCTTGCCGTCTTTGATGTGCGACTGATTGAGATGTCGGCGCACGAGCAATTCAGCGGCACGCATGAAGCCGCTTTCAAGCCGCTCGCGTTCGAGATCGGCCCAGTGTTCGAATGTTGCACCGCCGGGAACCCCAAACGCTGGAAGATAGGCGCCGGTGTAGAGCGCAATGGCCTTGTCCAGTTCGTTTGATTCAAGCGCGCGCAAGAACTCATCGCGATCGGCAACGAACGGCAGCTTGAGCGTGAGCTCTTCCGTGCCGTTGATCGAATCGTCGCCCAGTAATCGGCGCAACACGAATAATGTTTGGCGAAGGGACGAACGACCGCGATCGGGATCCACGTCGGCCCAGAGCAAATCAATTAGTGATTCGCGCGACGCCTGCTTTCCGGGTGCGAACGCAAGAAACACAACCAACGCCAACGGCTTGCCGGCCCCAAGAACAATGTCGTTGCCGTTAGCAGCGTAAAGCCCTACGCTGCCGAGAGTTCGGAGCGTGAGGGGTGCGTTGGGGTGAGTCGCTTGATACACCGAAGCTGCCATATAACGGGTAAGTGACGCGGGTCACGCAATATTGCTTCGCGTGTTGAAGCACCGGAACGGATGCCGGTGTTTTTCGTGCGAGCTGTTGGGCGGTCGCTAACGCGATTGCGGGCAACGGCAGCGGCACGAGAGACATGCACCAGCAAGATCCGCTCCGAGCGACCCGACCCTTACATGGTATTTGAGAAATGAAGAAAAACTTGCTACTCGCCACTGCATTGTTGTGCGCGAGCTCATCCTTAGCGCGCGCCCAGATCGATTTTCCGCACGGAACATGGGGCCCAAATTCTGGAGTGACTCAAGTCGCCTGGTCCGGCGTACCGATTCCGGGTTTTCAGGGGGTGGGATTCGTGCCGAATGGTCCGCGCATCGCACTGGCGGCGATTCGGCAGAACACTGGGCTGCCGCTCCTCGCTAACGACGGCGCAGGCACTTATACGGCCACGAACGGTTTGAACGCGGCATTTCCAGGTTTGCCAACCTGGAGTATTCAGTTCTACGTCGGAGTAACCAATCAGGACCTGTTCGACATCTATTTCGCATACGATTACAACCCTGGTGTTAACACACCAATCGATGACATGGGAATCGTTGGCTATCACCCGGGTTGCGGCGCGGGCTGCGGTACGTACAGCAAAAATTATTATATGGGTTTTCCGCCTCTAAGCAGCATTGCCGATCCGGTACTTACAACGCCGGTAGGATCGTTCAATCCGTTCGCTTTGGGAGAATACACTTTCGTGGTCGCGGCTTTTGCGCACGGTTCCTCGGTTGATGTCTCACCGTTGGAATACGTCTCCATCAAAGTCAACGTCGTTTCGGCAGTACCGGAGCCCTCAACGTACG
>JBDUAX010000573.1:0-2775 GCA_040004455.1 Gemmatimonadaceae bacterium | reverse complement strand
ATCGAATTGGAAATTCGGAAACAGGTAGAGCACGCAATCGACGAAGCCGATCTCATGTTGCTCGTTGTTGATGCCAAGAACGGTTTGCATCCCAGTGATCGCCGACTGGTCGACATGCTGCGCGCGGCGCAAAAGCCGTGGGTATTGGTCGCGAACAAGGTTGATAACCCGGCCAGTGCTGACTTCTACGAATTCTACGAGCTCGGTGCGGGGGAACCGTTTCCGGTTTCGGCGCAGAACGGAAAAGGCTCTGGCGATTTATTGGATGCGGTTATTGAACGCATTCCAAACGCGCCAGAACAAGCTCCGGATACAGTGCGCGTTGCGGTGGTTGGGCGTCCGAACGTTGGCAAGTCTTCGTTTGTCAACAAGCTGCTTGGCGAAGAGCGGCTGATTGTAAACGACGAAGCCGGCACAACACGCGACGCAATCGATGCACCATTGAAGTTCAAAGACACGAACCTTGTCTTTGTGGATACCGCGGGCTTGCGCCGTCAGGCGCGCATCGGCGAGGGTGTCGAATTCTACGCTACGCTCCGCACGCGCCGCGCCATTGATTCGGCCGACGTTTGCATCCTCATGATTGACGCGACGCAGGGTCTTGAAAATCAGGATCTCAAAATTGCAACACTCGCGTGGGAAGCCGGTCGAGGGTTGATCATCGTCGTCAACAAGTGGGATGCATTCGAAGAGAAGAACGACAAGAGCACGAACAAGTTCAAAAAGGAGGCGCTCGAAAAAGCGCCGTACTTAACGAACGTTCCGTTTTTGTTTACATCAGCACTCACTGGTTTGCGCGTTGCGAAAGTGCTCGACATCGTTGTCGCGGTGGAAGAGCAACGTCAGCGGCGTATCTCCACTTCGCAAGTGAACGAAGCGTTGCAGGAGTTGCTCGCTCGCTTGCAACCGCCGCAGGCCGCAGGTCGCGAAGTGAAACTCAATTATGCGACTCAGGTTGAGGTTGCCCCGCCCACCATCGCGATTTTTGGTAACGCACCCGATCTCATTCCCGAGCATTACCTGCGATACCTGCACAACGGGTTTCGCACCAAGTGGGGATTTCTGGGAACTCCCCTTCGCATAATCATGCGCCGGAAATCGTCGGAATGAACTTCGTCGCCGCGCTTCTCGTGGTGGCGGCGTACCTCATCGGTTCCTTTCCAACCGCCTATCTGGTGGGAAAGGCGAATGGTATTGATTTGCGCAAGGTGGGCTCCGGAAACCTCGGTGCAACGAACGTGCTGCGCACCATTGGCTGGAAAGCGGGGTTAGTTGTGTACGTCGTTGACATGGCCAAGGGCGTTCTGCCAGTTGTGTTGTTCCCGTCGCTTGCGTCAGTTGCGAAAGGTTGGCCGTGGGGCGTTGTGTTTGGCATTGCAGCAATCATCGGACATGTGAAACCGATCTTTCTGCTTGGCAAGGGCGGTGGCAAGGGTGTAGCAACGGCCAGCGGAGTTTTCCTTGGACTCGCACCAATACCTGCGTTGGTCGCGTTTGTCGTTTTTGTTGCCGTGACTTCGATTTCGCGTTACGTGTCTCTTGGCTCGCTCATAGGCGCGGTTTCGCTCGTAACGGCAATGTGGTTTCAGGAAGGCACATTCAGTGCACTGTTTATTGTCAGCGCAATAATCACAGCGTTCGTGTTCTACACGCATCGCGCCAACATCAGTCGCTTGCGAAGCGGAACTGAAAGCAAAATCGGCCGTGCGTCCAAAAATAGTTTCGACAAAGTTGACGCTACCGAAGACACCGTCAGTCAATTGTCGAGCGATGCTTCCCGGGATCGCGCATGACAATCGTGCGTTGCGCCGTGATCGGTGGTGGTGCCTGGGGAACCGCAATCGCCGATCGCCTCGCTCGGAACGGCCATGACACACTATTGTGGGCGCGCGAAACAGACGTCGTCGAAGCGCTGAATTCCCTACACGAGAATCCGCGCTTCCTGGCAGGCGCTACACTCGGCCAAACGCTCCGCGCGACGTCGGAGATGAATGAGGCTATTCGCGGTGCGGACATTGTGATTTATGCGGCGCCGTCGCACGTGCTGCGCTCCGTGGTTGCAGCAGGTTTATCGGCGATTGGGAAAAATGCAGTGTTGGGTGTGGCAACCAAAGGCATCGAGCGTGAGTCGCTGATGCTGATGACTGAACTCGTTGCAAGTGAGGCACCGAATGACGTCGTTGCGCTCAGTGGCCCCAGTTTCGCCATGGAAGTTGCGGCTGGACAGCCCACCGCCATTGTCGCAGCCAGCGCGAACGGTGAAGCGGCAAGCGCTGTGCAGCGCGCATTGAGTTCACCGGCATTTCGTGTTTATACGACCGACGATGTAACCGGAGTTGAACTCGGTGGATCACTCAAGAATGTCATGGCCGTTGCAACCGGAATTCTCGATGGGCTGGGGCTCGGGTACAATCCACGCGCGGCCTTGATTACCCGCGGACTCGCTGAAATGACTCGACTGGGCGTTGCGCTTGGTGCTCGCGCTGAGACTTTTGCGGGCCTCGCTGGACTCGGCGATCTTGTTTTGACGTGCACCGGCGCGCTTTCGCGCAATCGCGCAGTGGGTGTTGCGATCGGACAGGGGCTTACGCTTGAACAAGCGCTGGCTGGCAAAGAAAGTGTTGCGGAAGGCGTGTTCAACACACAGAGTGCGAAAGCTCTGGCCGAACGCGCGGGTGTGGCGATGCCAATTGTCGAAGCAACACATCGTATTTTGTTCGACGGGCAACCGCCGCGAGAAGCCATCGTCGAATTGATGGGCCGCGAGCTTCGCTC
>JBDUAX010000572.1:0-2778 GCA_040004455.1 Gemmatimonadaceae bacterium | reverse complement strand
TGCACGCTTCATGGCTGCTGTTGCAACAAGCGGAATTGCGATCGCAGAAAATAGAGCGAGCATTTTCAGAACACGATTCGTTTTCCCGCCCCGGCGCCTTCGCCGTCGCCAGCGACAGGCGCGCCACCAACACCGAAAGCGGCCAACTTGATCGTCGACGTATACGCCTGACCATCGTCCGACATCGTGATTGTTTCGGTGAGGACTCCGTGTCCCGCTGGCCACCAATCCGTTTTGGTTGGCAGGCTATCTACTGGAGTTGATGCCTTCGTCATGAAAAACAAATACTTCGTCTGGAAGGTGTGCGAGTCGATCCGCTTCCACACGCCGTATGCGGGCGGAGATGAATTCGCAGCCTCGTCGTAGTTCGACGATTCCGTCATGGTGCCGCCGGCATTGTACGAATACAGGAACTCAAGATTCTTCGCTTCGGTCAATGGACCACTGCGAAAGGTGACCTTCGAGTGCCACGCGCCCGTTAGTTCGCTGCGCTCATTGACGCTTCCCCGCGATACCGGCGCATCCTTGCATCCGCCGATGACCAGAACGGCCGCGAGCATTATAAGCTTGTATGGAGCGCGTTGGATCATTGGGTTCCTTATCAGAAGTTTTGCCGTGGACGATTCAACTGCATACGACGCTCAATGCTACTGCGTAATCCGCGCCGCGCCACTCACCTTCCCTCGGCACCACCGCGAAACACGAAAACTTTTCCCGCATTCACGCCCGCTGTATCACACTCGCCGTGGGCCGGCGGCGTGGCGTTGCCATGTAACCCAACGGTGAAAACGTGCGCGACGCGGAATCGTACGGTTCTGCCGTCCACGCACCCAGGTCGCGGGACTTTCACCACCGATGGTGATGCTGACGTACAAGCAGAAGTTGACGCCGAAGATGGCGCAGATGCTGCCTTGAAACCGCAGTCGAACGTTCAACCGACAGCGATTCACTGGTGAACAGATTCACTCGTGCTCATAATTTGAAACAACATTGCGTGCATTGAATCACACCATTCCCGTCTCGTACAGAGAAACGATATTGACATCAAAATCCAATGCGAGATGTTATGCCACTGCACGAAACCGGCGAGGGCAAATGTTCCACGCTTGGTCAAATTACGAGTTACCGGTGTCTCTATGTCCTCTGCGTTCCGTGCGCGATTTGGGAAATCAACAATGATCTTGACCACGATGGCGTTCTCCTTATTGGGCGCCGCATGCTCCGATGTAACCGCGCCGAGAGAATTATCCGTGCACCGACGCGCACTCGAATATTGCGGAACTGTGTACTACAATGGGCAGCCCGGTAACGAGGTGTGGGCTGAAAGTTGCTACGAGATCGATCCTTTCGATGATACGCAACCCTGCAACTCCCTCAACATGTGGATGCCGCATTGTATGATTCAGGATCCGATGATCGAGCCCGGAAATAGCATGCAGTGCTCTTGGGGCGATTGTAGCAGTCCGCCAAATGGTGGTTCGAACGGCGGAGGATCTGGCAACCCATCACCACCCGATCCGGTGCTTGCGCTTAATGATTTTTCGATGGACGGAGACGATGTTGATGACCCCCAAACCGGCAAACCCAATTGCGCCAGTCCGAGCACTTTGACCATTGGACAGAAATCATGGTGCGGCGGTTCTGTGCCAACTGGCGAAAACCTGGTTCGGGTTAACGCGGCCATTGCTCGCATGAAAGCATTGGGCGGAGTTTGTGCGTCCCGGGCCGATCGGCTGACCAACTACATTGCCGATGGACGCCTTCGCTTCTTTGCGAATAACATCAATCCTTTGACGAACGCCCGACCGTATCCTGAAGGTGGATGGGCGCCCAAAGGTGCCGGGGAAAACGGTTGGATAAGTTTGATGGATACGTGGGTTACAAACGCATACGATACTTCGCATCATGCAACTGACAATCGCACGCTTCAGTGGGCGATGGCGCATGAGGCCGACCACACATTCGGACTCGATCATCTCCCGAAAGTCGGCACTGCAGCGGCAGCGACACAAAATTCGTGGTCGTGCAGTGACTTAGGGCCGATTTAACTGACGCTGACTAAAATGCTGAACTGTCGAAGTATCCTACCACACGCTCTTGTGATCGCGCTCGCTGGTTGCCTCGCGTCACCGATGTCATTGGCGCGTGCTCAATTATCGAATCCGGAGCGCGACAGTGTGTTGTTCGGGCTTGCCGTACGAGCGGTCCGCGATTCGATAGGCGATGCGGAGTACCGCGTCGTTCTGCGGCCGCTAGCATCTGTTCCGACTATCGTTTATCCCACGGATGGCGATTTTATCACTCCAAGCGCTGAAGCGTTGCGCGCGCGATCTGATGAACTAAAGCGTTTGGGAATTCAGAGCGCTCCGAACGTCAGTCGCGGCGAGTGCCTGGGAAACCTTGTCCCGATTATGGACACAAAACCAAATGGGTGCCCGACGCGCGCGCTGGTTCTGGCCGCATTCTCGATGCCTAGAAAGGGTGGCGCTATGTACCCGGATGTCGTCGACGAAAGCACACTGACCGACTTGAACTCGCGAATGGCTATTCGAGTAATCGAGACCGCGCTTAGACCACAAGGCGCGATCACCACAGCTATGGACGTAGTGTTTGCGCTAGACCAACAGCGATGGGTCGTGCAAAAAATCGTCAAGTTGCATTACGTAGAGTAGACACCTCGCAGTGCGCCCAACCAGCAACATGCTGTGGGCGCAATGCGATTGCGCGATACGTCGCTCAATGCTACGGCGTAATCTGCGCCGCGCCACTCACCTTCCC
>JBDUAX010000571.1:0-2780 GCA_040004455.1 Gemmatimonadaceae bacterium | reverse complement strand
GGAGTGCTGACTTGATCATCGACCACGTGCATTGCTCCGCCCTTTGTCAATGCACGCACTGCGGTAGCGACAAAGTTCGCTCCACTGCCTGAATGAACCCAAGACGTACGCAGCACCACTGCGTTTGCGTTTGCACTGAGGATGGCATTTTCACCTGCCAGCTTGGTTGATCCGTAAACGTTTAACGGAGCCGTTGGGGCGCCGGGCGCATTTGGTGGCGATCCCGTCCCGTCAAACACGTAGTCTGTCGAAATGTGAATCAGGCGCGCACCGAAACGCACGGCCTCCTCGACGATAATCTGCGGCGCCTCGGCATTGATTGCGCGCGCGGTATCGGAATGAGATTGCGCGTCATCCACGCGGGTAAACGCAGCACAATTCAGAATCACGTCTGGAGCGCAGTCGCGAATGGCCGCTCGTAGTGAATCCGTGGTTCGCAAATCGACTTCTGATGACGACGGAGTGAAAAGCGTCGTCGCAGGCGGCGTGGATTGCTGAAGCGCATGCCCCACTTGCCCGCTCGCGCCGAGTATCAGTACTCGCGCGACCTGATCTCGACTCATGGAAAGGTGTGGATACTGGAAAATGGCGTTGCATCGGCGTCATTCCCTGACAAAAGCGGAGCAACACCCGGCGAAATGGGCCACTCGATTCCAATCACGGGATCATTCCACAACAGCGAACAGTGTGACGCGTGATGGTACACTGTCGTGCATTTGTACGAGACGTCTGCTTCGTGGCTCAACACCAGAAATCCATGTGCGAAACCAGGCGGAATCCACAGTTGACGTCCGTCGCCTGCTTCCAATGATACGCCGCACCATTTGCCAAATGTCGATGACGAACGACGCAAATCGACGGCGACGTCGAAGATGGTTCCGCGAACAACGCGAACCAATTTTCCTTGCGGCTGTTCGCGCTGAAAATGCAATCCGCGCAAGACATTGTTGTGGGAACGGCTGTGATTATCCTGCACAAAATTCGTTGGCAAATTGAGCGCAGCGAAATTCCCGTGATGGAATACCTCAGTGAAAAATCCGCGATCATCGTCAAATACTTTCGATTCGACTATAAGCACGTCATTCACGTTTGTCGGCACAACCTTCAAAACGACAACTCCTCGTCGGCAACACGACGCAGGTAAGCGCCATAATCGCTTTCGCCGAGTTCTGCAGAAAGTTTGCGCAATTGAAGGCGATCGATGTAGCCCATTCGGAACGCGACTTCTTCCGGCGCCGAAATCTTAAGGCCCTGACGCTGTTCAACAGTTTCGACAAACTGACTGGCCTGTAGCAGCGAGGCGTGCGTGCCGGTATCGAGCCACGCAATGCCGCGTCCCAAGATTTCCACTCGCAACTGATTGCGATCGAGATACGCGCGATTCACATCGGTTATTTCAAGTTCACCGCGCGATGACGGCTTGAGCTTCGCCGCAATTTCCGTCACTTGCTCGTCGTAGAAATACAGCCCTGTGACCGCGAAATTTGATTTCGGCGCTTTGGGTTTTTCCTCAATTGAAATTGCCCGTTGTTCGCGATCAAACTCCACGACGCCATAGTGATGAGGATTGGCCACACGATATGCAAACACCGTGGCACCTTCGCGCTGTTGCGCCGCCTGCTGCACGGTTGTCGCGAGATCATTACCGTAAAAAAGATTATCTCCGAGCACGAGACAGCTGCGCTCACCAGCTATGAAATCGCGACCGATGATGAACGCTTCTGCCAAACCGTTGGGATTCAGTTGTACTGCGTATTCGATGCGCATTCCCCACTGCGATCCGTCGCCAAGCAAATCACGAAACGCGCTTGCATCGCGTGGCGTGGTGATGACGAGTACTTCGCGAACTCCCGCCAGCATGATCGTGCACAGCGGATAATAGATCATTGGTTTGTCATACACGGGCAGCAATTGCTTGCTCACCGAGCGAGTAACCGGATAAAGGCGCGTTCCAGCGCCGCCGGCGAGTATGATGCCGCGTGTGTTCACAGCGATTGACTGAAGGTTCGTCGAAGCAACGGGAAATTTAAGGGACAGAGATGACGGATTCGCAAGCCGTGGCCGCAGGGCATCCGCTGCAGAGCCTGATTTGCGCACGACAAGTCAAAGCACCGAGTTCCATGAGCGCCTGGTTATGTGTCCACGTATCCCGTCCCGTTCGCGGCAGCGACGCCTCCGCCAGCGCCCACGCGACCTTTTGACCCGCTGCGCTTTTCGGTGCGAACCTGGGCGCAAATACTCTGAGCAACACGCGCGCAACGTTCGTGTCGACCAAGGGCGCGCGTTTCTCGTAGGCAAACGAAGAAACAGCTCCAGCAGTGTAGGCACCGATGCCGGGAAGTTCGCGCAGGGCCGCGGGGTCGGAGGGGAGCGCGCCAGCATACATATCCGACGTCATCACCACACGTGAAAGCGCATGCAGATTGCGCGCGCGCGCGTAGTAGCCAAGGCCTTCCCATTGATCTTCGATGTGCGAAACCGGAGACTCTGCCACGTGATTCAAAGTGGGAAAGCGTGTCAGAAACGCGTCGTAAAAATCAATCACGCGAGATACCTGCGTTTGTTGCAGCATCAATTCCGACACGAGTACGCGATATGGATCACGCGTTTTACGCCACGGCAAATCACGCGCGTTTTGTCGATACCACTTTCGCAAGCGCATTCCGAAAATGCGAAATGCCGCAGGGTCAATTGCCTCTGCGACATCATTCGCAACCTGCGCGTGGGTTTTCCGCTTTCGCTTTTTGCGCGCGGCTGGTTTGACGCTCGACTTCAGTGGA
>JBDUAX010000150.1:0-9320 GCA_040004455.1 Gemmatimonadaceae bacterium | reverse complement strand
AGCGCGCCAAAATCAAAACATCCATCCGCAGGCCGTCGTCGCAATCGCGAACGGTCGAAAGGCGTTGGATGCCGGCCGCTTCGAACTCGCAGTGAAAGCGTTTCGAAAAGCCGTTACGCTGGCGCCGAAACAGAGTGCCATTCATTACGCGCTGGGATTGGCTTGTATCAAAGCACAGCGTCCGCTTGAGGCCATCGCGCCAATGCGGTGCGCTCGCGACCTCGCGCCGGGCGACTACGATTGTCAACTGGGCCTCGCCGACGCGTACTATCTGTCTCAGCAACTGGCGCACGCTTTGCCAGAATACTTGCGCGCAGGTTCGCTCGACCATCAAGCGGTGCTTCCGTGGTCAAACGCGGGAGCACTCTATCGTGAAACGGGCCGCCCCGAGCTCGCGCTGGCCGCGTTAGCCAAAGCGCTCACCATTGATCCGACGCACGCCGGCGCGCTTTGTAACAGTGCACTGGCGCTACATGACCTCGGCGAATTCGCTGCGGCGCGTGACAGCGTCGAACTCGCGCTGCAGTCGCGCCCGGATTATCCGGAAGCATACTGGAATCGTGCGCTGCTCGATTTGCTCAATGGTGATTTCGCGCGTGGTTGGGCCGGCCACGAATTCCGCACGGTGCAACTCGCCAAGCAAGGCGGTTTGCGAATGTTCGCGCAGCCTCGTTGGACCGGCGAGCGCTTCGACGGAAAGCGCCTCTTGTTGTGGCCCGAACAGGGACTCGGCGATCAATTGCAGTTTGTTCGGTTCCTGCCGCGCGTTAAACAGCTTGGTGGAACGGTAGTGCTCGCGTGCAGCGCGCCATTGCTGCCGTTGTTTCGTGCCAATTGCCCCGATGCTGACGAAATCGTTGTGATTGGCGAAGTGTTCGGGCCTGTGGATTTGCAGCTGCCGCTCATGAGCATTCCGTACGTGTTGCAGCTTAAATCGAATGTCGATGGTGATCGCGTGCCGTATCTGCGCGCGAACGACGATATTCGTGTAGGACTGGACGACGCGCTTCCGGCGAACCAGTCAAATGCGAACGCACCACTACGGGTTGGTATTGCGTGGGCGGGTCAACCGAAACACGTCAATGATCGCAATCGCTCCCTCACACTTGAGGCGCTGCGACCGCTACTGAGTGTTCCAAATGTCGAATGGTATTCATTGCAAAAGGGAGATGCATCTGAGGCGCAGGTCGAGCCGTTCAATCTTGCATCACGCGAATTGAAGCAGCCTAGCGTTACCGCACTCGGACCGGTTCTCGCCAATTTCAACGATACGGCGCACGCTGTGGAACGACTCGACCTGGTTATTTCGGTCGACACGTCCGTCGCGCATCTCGCCGGTGCGATGAACGTTCCTGTTTGGATGCTCATTCCATTCGTTCCTGATTGGCGTTGGCAAGTGAAACGAACAGACAGCCCGTGGTATCCGTCAGCGCGCCTTTTTCGCCAGTCACGTGCCGGCGATTGGGTATCATTGATGGTGCGAGTTGCGAGCGCGCTCGAAGGACAGAGTCGCGCGAAGGACGATCGCGCTGTGCAAACTGTTGTTAGCACCCGAGCCGCATAATGAAGCCAACGGTCGGTATCGGAGGGGACGCGTTTCGCACGCTCAATCCGGCCGCAGCCTGCGTGGCTGGAATGCAAGCGCAGGAAGCCGGCAACAGCACGAAGGCAATCGCGTATTTTGAACGCGCAGTTGAACTCGCGCCGTCACTCATCGACCTGCGGCTGTTGTTGACCTTTTCATTGGCCGCCGACAATCAAAAGACAAAAGCCGGAACAGTGCTGAGCGAGACGCCGGAAATTGAAACGCTGCCAGTTGCCGATTTGCGAAAACTGGCAGACACAGCGCTGCAGGTTGGCGCGCTTGTCGTAGCGCTCAAAGTTGTGCGGCTCATTGCCCAATCGTCTCCAGACGACGCTGACCTTCAGGCCACGTTGGGTGCACTGCTTCACAACACGGGCGCGCTTGAAGACGCCGCACACGTGCTGCAACGTGCGGTGCTTCATTGGCCAAAGCACGTTCCAACACTGGTCAATTGCGCGCGACTGCTGGTTGCGGATGGCGCGTACGCTGCTGGACTCAGCCACTATGATCGCGCACTTCGATTGGCGCCGCGTAATGATCTCGCGCGATGGAATCGCGGCATGCTGCGATTGATGCTCGGCGATCACGCCGCCGGCTGGGCCGATTGCGAAGCGCGTCGCTCATTGGCGGTACACACCGTGAACGTGCCAGCGAGTATTCCCGCGTGGAACGGACAGAACGCATCTGGCAAAACACTATTGCTTTGGGGCGAGCAAGGGTTTGGCGATCAAATTCAGGGCGTGCGCTTTGCCCGGACGCTTGCGGAAATGGGAGCGAAAGTCTTTGTGAAGTGTGCACCATCGTTGCGCAAGTTATTTGAGTCAGTAACTGGCGTAACCCAGGTCTTCTGCGACGGTGATGCGGTGCCGCCGTGTGATGCGCATGTTCCGATGTTGAGCGTTCCGCATTTGCTCAAGTTCAAAAGCGACGAACACTACGCGAGCGCATCGTACATTCATGCGTCGGTGGAACGCACAAGCTTGCCGGCGGTGGCCACCATTGGGCGCCGCAATTCAGGGGATGATTTCAACACGCGCGTCGGATTGGTTTGGGCGGGATCACCAGGGCACTCCAACGACGCGCAGCGTTCGCTGCCGATTTCGGTGCTGCACGCTTTGGTTCGCGACGTTCACGTGAATTGGGTTTCATTGCAAATGGGCACGCGCGGCAATGAGCTGAGCGAATTGAAGGGTTTGGCCGCGATCACGAATGCCACACCACATCTCACCGATTTTGTCGACACGGCCCACGTACTGAATGCGCTTGATCGGGTCGTGACGGTTGATACGTCCGTCGCGCATCTCGCAGGCGCGATGGGAATTCCAACGCTGCTTCTCACGCCGTTCGTTCCGGATTGGCGTTGGCAGTTGGTGCGCGAGGACTCTCCGTGGTACCAAAGCGTGCGGATCATTCGCCAAACCTCGCGCGGGGATTGGGGCGGCGTCGTCCAGCGGGTGCATCGCGAGCTGTCGGCGGGCGGGCAGGCTCGGGCGGCGTAGACTTTGTGGGTTTGATGGGGACAGGTTCATCAAACGGGGTTTGATGAACCTGACCCCATCAAGAATTCACGCGAAGTCGGCAATTACTTCCGTGTAATAGAGGCAAGAGTTATCCGCAGGCCATTTCTGGTAATGGGCACAAGAATGCAAAGCATTGTAAAATAACGACTTAGAGTTGGCACGGCGAATGCTTTAGAGACAGCAGACTCCTTCTCCTCTCTCCAGTTCGCATGACCGCCTTAACGTACCCAACCACTTTCAATTACGAACTCGGCAGCTGCCTGAGCCCGGATGAGGTAGCCAGCGAACTTCAACTGCTGGGTTTGCTTCGCATTTCCGGCTTTCCCCATGCCGCAGACAAACGGTTGCAAGCGCTTGCATCAAAGGCCCCGTTTGTTGACTCGGTTATCGCCACTGTCAGTGCAACCAATGAACGCCGCAACGTGGACGCGTGGTTGTCAAACGAGCATGGCGATGCGCCGCGCACACTCATTCCAGCGGCCTCACTAACAACGGAGGGAGTTCCCCGATTCGTCGTAGCGTTGCCGCGCGACGCAAGTGATGCACTTCTCTTTTCTGTTCAGCGCGAACTCTCCTCCGAAGGCGCTGACCCGGAATTGCGAAACTTTCTCGACGAAATTCTTACCGACGAACTCGCGTACATCGACTTCGATCCGGGAATTGGCTTTGCTGCACTCACCGCTGCCACTGCACCGGTTCCTGCAACTCTTGTTTGCGCTGTCTCTTCGCGCGCGAGCGAAGTATTGGCGCTGGATGCGGCGGTTGAATCCAGCGGCGTAAGTGAAATCATGCGCGTGTTTCGCAATGTGAACGGAAGCGTTACCGTTGACGTGCTGACCAGCGATCTGTTGGCCAACGATATGACGAACGACTCGCGCGAAATAGTTGTCTATGCCGGAATCGCGAGCGCTGTTCCCGAGGTTGTACACGGATCGCTCAACGCAATCCGCGACGGACGCATTGCCGCCGTCGCGTGGCGCTCATCGCAACGCACGGGCGATATGATACTTGGTGACTACGAATGGTCTCACGAAATTGACAACGCGGGCACTGTGCTAGGCGTACTTGGATTCACGCACTTCGCCTTGGCGCAGGTTGACGATGACGTCGAACTGGTTCCGCTTGCGGCGGTAACCGGCAACGCAATTGTCATTTCGTTGAGCCGAGAGTATTTGTCCCGTGCGAACGTTTCATGACTATCGCGAACGACTCCGAACTCACCACCGAAATTTTCACTGCCTCTCGCAGAAACGTCGAAGGCTTGTTGGAAGCACTTCCACCGCTTCATCCGCGGAACGTTGAAGGGGTGTTCAACGCCCTTCGTGAAATCGTTAGTCCTGAAGCGCCAGGGTTCGGGCGTCCGCTAACGCGCGGTGAAATTTTTCGCGGACAGTTGGAGTCGCATTGGGCTGCAGCGAAAGTCGTTTCGTTTGATGTATTCGATACAGCAATTGTTCGTAAAGTTGCTGCGCCGCGAGATGTGTTTCTTTTTCTCGCAAACCATGCGCCGTTCGCGGGCAATGGATCGTCGCAGCACTTCGCGCAGTTGCGTCAGCAGGCGGAAGGAATCGCTCGACGACGTATTCACGCGGCAACTGGGTCGGGCGAAGCGAATCTGTCCGAAATTCATACCGACCTTGCGACATTGGCCGGCTTTGACGTCGGCTTGGTTCCGCAAATGGTGGCTGCCGAGCAGTTGATTGAACTCTCGCTTTGCATTGCGCACCCGTTTTTGCAGTTGATGTACCGCCGCGCGCACGCAATGGGAAAGAGTGTGTGGTTTGTTTCCGACACGTATCACGATGCGGCGTTCTTGCGTCAGCTGTTGGCCGTTGGTGGATACAACAATCCAGCCGATCGCGTTGTGTCGTCATGTGAAATGCGTTGCAGCAAAGGCAGTGGCAAGTTACTTCCAAAGTTGCTCGGAGAATCGGGATTAAGTCGCGCCGAGTTTGTGCACATTGGCGACAATTCGCAGTCCGATTTCGTGTTGCCAAACCAAGCGGGAATTAACGGAGTGTGGCATCCGCTGGCGGGTGCACCCGAAGGCATTGCACCGAGCCAGTCGCGTGAGCATGCGCTCGCGTACGGGCTCGCTGCGTGGGGCGCGCGCACGTTCGAACCCGCGCGACCATTCTGGTGGCGGTTTGGTTTTAGTGTTGCCGGTCCGTTGCTTGTCGGTTTTTCGTGGTGGCTGCACGAAAAGATGCGCGAAGATGGCGTAACGCGCGCGTTTTTTCTCTTGCGCGATGGCGACGTACTGAAGCGCGTATACGACGTGCTCACGCAGGGGGTCGATGGTGCAATTCCCTCAGCGTTGCTTGAGTCGTCGCGACGTGCGTACATGTTGTCTGCCCTGGGGCCAAGTGCGCCGTCACTTACAACGCAGTTGTTCGTGAGCGAGAATGTGCGGCCCGTTGCCGAATTCCTCACGCGACTGCGGGTCAGAATCGATGACTTGCAATCGGCATTCCTGGAGGCCGGATTTTCCGGTCCCGATGAAGTTGTTGGCTTCAACGATTCAGAGCGCTTGAGTCGACTGTTCTCCAATCCGAAAGTCTTGGAGCGCATCAGCCGTCGTTCTGCCGAAGAGCGCGATTTGTTGATGGGCTACCTGCGTCAGGAACAGGTGATTGGTCACGGAAAACGTGTTGGCCTGATCGATATTGGTTGGAACGCAACCATTCAGAAGTCGCTCGACCATGCGTCGAAGGTCGCGCGAGTGAAGTCGGACGTCGTTGGCTACTACCTCGGAACATTTGCGAATTCCCGCACTGATGCAATGTCACCGATGCGTGGCTATTTGTGCGAACATGGCCAGCCATCGGAGCGATTCCGACCATTGGCCGAATTTCGCCAACTCGTTGAATTTATTTGCACGAGTGCGCGCGGAAGCCTGTTGCATTTCGCCAGCGAAGGTAAGCGCATTGTGCCGGTTAGGGCCGAACCTGATCATGACGAACTACAAATGGAAGCCATTCGTGAGTTGCACGAAGGTGCGTTCGACTACGCGAGTCTTATGCGTGAGGAGGGGGCAACGTTCGGCGTGAATTCGCTCGATGCTGAATCGGCATCGCGTGCGTTGTATCGCGTCATGGGGAGCCCTACTGCCGAAGAAGCAAAAGTGATTGGCGGTATCGGCCACGGTGACGGAATGGGCGCCAGTGCGTCGCGCGCGTTCGCATCATTCGGCTCCGGAAATTTCACTGCCGATAGCGTGTTGATGGACTATCGTCGGGCGTACTGGAAAGCGGGAATGCTCAACCAGCAAACGCCGCAAGCATTGATGTTGCGCACGCTGTTGTGGCTGCACGAAGGGTGAAGGAACGCTGACTATTTCGGCGGATATTTACTCGCCAATCGCGCAATTGTATTGACGTTTCGAAACGTTGTGGGAACGCCGAGTGCACGTTCGAATTTCACATTGGAGAATTTCGAGTCGGCGGTGGTCACGCGGGTGAGGAAATGAATTTCGCTGCCGCTGTGACGGAATAGTTCGGTCGCGGTGTTGAATGTCTCGAGGGATTTTCTTGCGGCCGCATTGAGGGGAGCGCCGAGGAATCCGACATACACCATGTGCGCACTGGCGACCTCGGCCTCTGAAAACGTTACGAGTTGACTGAGTGCGACAACCTCGGCGTCGGTACGAACAAATGTCTCAACTTCGTAACCGAGTTCGTCGTGAAGTCGTTTTTCGATCTTCGATACCATGGCGGAGCCTGGCGCGGTCCGGGTCTTGAAAATGACGTTGCCACTCGCAATGAAAGTTTCGACTTCAGTGAATCCCAACGATTCGAAAATCGTTTTCAATTGGGGCATTTTGACGCTGTGACCACCAACATTTATTGCGCGAAGGAATGCGATGCAGCGGGGCATGGCGCAGAGTTGGGTTTGGGTGCATATCAGGGTGGAGTGGAATTCAATCCGTGATAAAAGTTACGGCGCAGTTTGGATTGAATCGCGTGCAGTGTAGTTCCCTGCCAACCTGATGTCCAACTTTGAGAGGATGCTGTGATGAAAACACATGGATTATCTGTCTTAAATCGTGCGGCACTGACAGCAAGCTTGTTGCTGTTGCCAGCGATTGCGTACGGGCAGACGTGGACTGCCACCATGAATGGCGCGACCGAAGCTCCGCCGATAGTGACGTCGGCAACTGGATTTGCAACAATGACCCTGACGGGGAGCAGTTTGTTTTTCTCCATCACCTGGTCCGGAATAGAGGGCGGCCTCCCTTCTGCCGCGCACATTCATTGCTGCATACCCGTTGGCGGGAATGTGATAGTTGCGGTACCGTTCACGGGTTTTCCCAAGACGAACTCCGGCACGTACACAAACACATTTGATTTGTCTTTGGCGAGTACGTACAACTCGGTGTTTGTCACGAATAACGGTGGAACCGCCGCTTCTGCGCAGTTGGCTTTGATTAAGGGTTTCAATGCTGGCGAGGCATACACCAACATTCACAATGCTGTATCGCCGGGCGGTGAAATTCGCGGAATTATTACCCTGGCAACTCCCGAACCATCATCCATCGCGCTGATGCTGGCCGGATTGCTCGCGGTTGGTGCCGCTGCGCGCCGCAAGCGCAATTCACACGCTGCCTAATTCGAAATTGGCAATTCGCTCGCGTTGTCATGCAACCGACCGATCATTCGGAATGCAAAGAGGGTCGCCCGCGCATTGCGAGCGACCCCTTTTACGTTGATGCCTTCACTCCACGATCAACCGGTTTAGTTGCGAGAAATTAGTCGCGATATGCCGGTTGTCCTGCGTCGACGGGTGGAAAGTCTTTGCTGACACCGTCCGCAGCGTTGGCCTGATCACGCAAATCGCGCACGTTATTGTGCGCTGACATGATTTCATTCGCTTGCCGTCTAATTACTGAGCGAACCTCCACCGGCAGCTCCTCTTTGAGCGCATCGGCGTACGCCTTCTTGGCGTAATCTTCGCCGCGTTCGCACTCGTTCAGAATTGCCAGGTCGTCGTTGCCGCTCACTGCAGCTTTCAAGTTGATCCAGCCACGATGAACAATTGCTGCAACGTGACCCGTTTCAGCGGGCTTACCGCGATAGCTCACGACAAATCCATCCAGGTCGGCGACAAACGAGCTGCGTTGCGCTGCATACTTCGTGAATAGCGCTTTCAGATTCGGCGCTTTCGCGTCAGCAGCAGCAGTCGAAAATCCATTCGCGCCGTCTTTGCAAGTTTCGATGAGTTCGTTCAGAACGGAAACGATTTTTTCGTTGGTGATTGTGCTCATGTCTCTCCCTGTTGTGCTTGTAGCGGGGCGCGGTGGCGAAGCGCAGTTATGCCAATTTGCGAAACCACGATTCGCGGTTGCCTGATGCGCCCAAGTGGAGAGTCTGACACCTGGACCTCCACCGAGTTTCGCATTTCTACACCTTCAACAATCATTTGCGTGGGTTATTCATCACACTGCGCATTGCATCACATAGCGCTGTTACACCGTCATTGGTCAAGTTGAGCAAGCAACTTCTTCGGCGCGATTGAGCGATAACCGTCGTCCAAAATACCAGCCAATTCCGTCCAATCGGTTTTTGCGTCAAGCCACACACCAACCCAGCCACTTGGTCCGACATACGCCGGAACGAAATATCGATCAGGGCGCGCTGCAATCATGAATTGTTGATTGGCGGCCGTTGCTTTGCACCACACTGCATTACGGCCGTTTCCGTGATGATTTCCTTTGCCCGCGAACATCGCGAATAGTTTGTTGCGCACGCGAAAGGTCGGTTCACCCCACGCTTCTGCTTCGTGCGCCTCCGGAAGTGCAAGACACAGTTTGCGCAGACGCACCAACGGGCTCGGCGGCATCGCTGGGTTATTTCCTGATCGCAGCCGGGTTCAGCTTGAGCAGCGAAGATTTTTCGCTACCTGTAAGCGACAGGGAATCGAACTTCGCGGCGTCGGCGCTTCCCGGTGAAAACGGATTCGATTGAGGCAGTGCAACCACGTACACTCGTCCGCTTCCCGACGTCACGGAGTCACCCGGTGGCGGTCCACCAGCCGCTTTCACTTTTTGCCAGGCAATTGAATCGTAGACTGCAACAACAATGAGCGTTTGCGGCAATTGCGTTGTATCACGCGGCAAGTACACAAAATTCAGAACACCAGGCAGCGCAGTACCGCGTTCTGCCGACGACAGCGAATCGAGGCGATAGAGATTGAACCATCGTGCGGGTAACATCACC
>JBDUAX010000149.1:0-9340 GCA_040004455.1 Gemmatimonadaceae bacterium | reverse complement strand
CACTCCGACGCATTGGAATCGATATCTCGCGTGTCGCTAGTTTCGACGTCGCGTTTGAGCACGGGCGAGATTGGAGCGCCACCCTGCTGAGTGTCACGCATCGGCGCACTGGGTTGCGAACGAGCTACACTGTGCAATTTTCCGGCGAAAGTGTTAACCAGCAATTCGTCGTAATTGAATTGACGGAGCCATTTGCTCAACCTGTCACACTTGGTATCTCGGACTTTCCGGAAAACGAAGCCCGTCAATTGCTACTTCGATTCACCAACGGCGAATAGCCGCACAACTCCCAATCCCTACCTGGTCGCTGCCCACTTCAAATGCAGCGCCAGGAAAAACTGTCGGGCATACGCGGGCGTGTACAACATTGACCGCTTGTTCAGCAAGTTATTCACGCCGCCAGACAGCTCAGCCAAGTGCGACAAGTTCACGCGCAACTGCGCGTCTATTGCGAGAAGTTCGCCTTGCTTGCCAACAACACCGGCACTAGTCCCAACTGTGCCAATTAATTTTGACGCTCCTGTGTAACGCACGTTCAAATCGGTGGTTATCCCCGACAGCAGCGACCACTCACGCTGAACGTGCGCTCGCGCAGTGTTTGCCGCACGCTGACTGAGGGGCAGGCGCAACTCATCGTCACGTGTGTGAAGGAAGTCGTAGCCGAAAGTGGCATCATAGGGTCCGTGCATCAAACGGACACTGGTTTCAACTCCATTCGTGTGCGCACGCGCCACGTTGACGTTGGAATAGACCGCCAATCCCGCCGAATTCGTTCCGCCGTATCGTGTGTCAATGAGATCCTTGACGTTGTTTCGATAACCCTCGACGTCGAAGGACACCGTTCCGTTCGGCGCAAACGTTCCGCCTACCGACGTGCTCCACGAAGATTCCGGTCGCAAGTCGCCGTTGCCGACCACCGTGTATCCTGCCGCAGGATTCGCAAACGTGTAGCGAATTTCCTTGAAACTCGGCGCTCTGAAACCGCGCGCAATATTTCCGCGAAACCTCCACGCCGACGCAGCTTGCCACGCCAGGCCGAAGCTTGGATTCACTGCGTCGCCCCACAACGTACTGTTCGTGTAGCGCACTCCGACTGTGCTCAACGTTGGTCCGATCGTCCATGAATCCTTCGCGAACACTTCACTGACGTGATCTTCCGCGCTGTCACCTTCGACTTTCGTTGGCGCAACTAACTGACGCGTGGTAAACTGACCACCAAGGTCAATCGTTTGACGACCAGCTGAGCGCGAATACGCAAGTAATACGCGATTGATGCGTTCGTGCTGCTCAAGCAAATCACCCGAGCCGGCAATCGGCACGTTTAGTTGTGATTGGCGATACTGGTAATTGTCACGTTGAGCAAATGCTCGCGCGCGAAACGCGCCGCCAAGTGCCTGCAACTGTGCTTCAACAAAGCCCTGACCGCTCTGATTGTCGATGAAACCGTTGTATCCACCGCCAACTGGCCAGCGCTGACGCTCGGTGGTTCCCTGTACGTCCGCGCGCAAAGAGAACTTCTCGCTCATGCGATAACGAAACGACGAACGCAAATCGAACACACGCTCAAAGGTCGAACCCACGGCATCGACACCAAGTACACGATCAAGCTGACGCCAACCACCGTTAATGCGATATCCAAAATCGCCAAGGGTTTGACTGACGCCAGCTGTTCCCTCCATGCGACCCAGTCCACCTTGGCGCGCAACGCCATCAATCGACAACGTCTTGGTTGGTGCCGACGACACGAGATTAATAACACCCCCCAATGCGTCGCTTCCGAACTCCACGCTTGATGGTCCCTTCGTTACTTCAATGCGTTCTGTTGCAACCGTCGACAAGCGACCCAGGTCGCGATTCTCAATCAGGCCGCCGGTAACTGGCTCACCGTCAATCAGCACCAGCACGCGCGCAGCGCTGAATCCGCGAATGGAAATCGTTGTTTGTGAGGGGGGCGACGCCACTTCCTGTAATCCGGGAACCTGACGCAACAGCTGATTCGCCGAAATTGCAGCCACCGCATCTATGTCCGAGCGATCAAACACCGTGGTTTTCACAGTGGCTTCGGTGCCGCGAATTTCGCGTTGTCCAACAGTAGTGGTGTACGTCGACAATACGGTTGGCGACACCTCCAACACCACACGCATCTCTGCACCACTCACCATCACCCGGCGTTCACGAAAGCCAAGTGCGCGAACAACAATCGTGTCACCAGTGTTAGCCGAGACTGAGAACTGTCCGTGTTGATCGGTTCGCCCAAGAACTGCGCCAGGCCGCGAACGAATTTCCGCTGCAAATATTCCGGTGGTGTCGGTGCCACTCACAATTGTTCCGCGAACCGTCGATCGTGCCACATCATTAACGGGACGCAGATTAGTCGCTTGTTGCGCGACCAATGTGTTCGAAGCAAGAACGCTTGCACACAGCGCGGCCCGAACTGAACCGCGCTGAAAGACTGACTGTTGCATCACTGAATTCGCGCCACACGCAGTGTCGGAAATCCACTCGCTCCCGCAGCGGAGTAATAATTGATAACTTGCAACTTGAACACCTTGCCCGCCGACTTGATCAAATACGTGTTGAACATCGGATGCAAGCGATTGGTGCCCAGCAAGTTGTAACGGAATGGTGCAATCGAATCCGTGACCGAATTCGGAATCGGTCCGCTCAATTCAGTCAAACCCGTCACATATTGCGGAGCATCACTCGCTGACGTCGTTGCCGCAAATGTCGGCGAAGTCGCGCCTGGATATGTCCCAACGCTGCATGCCGAATTCGTCGTGATGTCGAAGCTGGGGCTGATGTTCAAATCCCAATTACAACCGCTCGCTGTGACGACAGAATTCGTGACAATGCTGAAGTTTACCGCCCCCGCTGCAACAGACACCGTCGCCGTTTGCGGAGCGCCAAGTGTTGTACCCGTTTGTACGCGCGTTTCAAGAGTTATGGACGTCAATGCTTGGGTGTACGTGACTACCGTCGCGTGCACCAACGCGTAGCCACCGTTCGCAGTCCTGATTTTCCAATAGTTTGCCGGCGCCACAGTCGGTGCACCGTTCAAATTCAAATATGCGTTCTTGTTTTCCGTCAACTTGTCAGAGCTGAACGACGCATCCGCCGGAATTGATGCTGCGCGAACGGTGTCGAATGCAATCTTCGTGTTGTCAATCGTGAAGCTCAGAATCTTCGTCGAGTCTGCCGTCTTGTTGTTGCCAACTGCAAATGCCGTCACGTTCTTCGTTGAGGCGCCAGCCGTAGCCGGACTGTTCAGGCGGATCTCGTAGCGACGAAGAAGGATGTCCCAGTCACCGGACTTCGGAACGACGGAGTTGGTGGTCAGGTTGAAAGCGACCAAAGTGTCGCTGCTGGAAGCGTCGATCGGACCGTCTGTGACGATTTCATTAATCGCCGCCTCACCGGCGCTCCCATTCGGGCCCGTTGCATTCGCATCACTTTCGCATCCGACCGCCATGAAAACAACGTACGCGCCTGCAACGACGCGGGCGACTATCGACAACGATCTAACTGCGCGCATCCCTGAAATCCGTGGCTGACTGTGCTTTGATTTGGCGACAGAAACAGTCGCACTGCCATTGTATCAAAGCGCACCTTGTTGTCCTATCAGTACTTACACTCAAAAAGAGAGCCTATTTCATCCGTAATTGCACCTAGTAAACCACTCAAACAGTAGTGCTGTTTCTTGTCGTTCTGCGCGGCTCCGCGGCTCCGCGTGAGTCGCAGCGAACCGCTTTATGCTACGGCACCGACTGCCCTCTCGCGGCGGTACCTCCGGGTGGCGCCGCCTTCGTATCTTGCTGAGAGCTTGCGACCACCGTATCCGTATCAAGCGGCGGCCCAAGCGTCGGTTCCGTTACGCCCTCTGCGGTTTCACGAATTAACTGATCGACCACCGCACGCAAGTCACCCGTGCGCGCGTACGTTGCGAGCTGCCGCTGCGCGCTGCTACCCCCTTCGAGAATCTTGAAGGCGTATTCAACTTCTTTGCGTGTGCCCAACTCATCGAGCACGTCGTCGAGAAACCATTGCACAAGCTCACGAATCAACACGGGCGCGGGGGATTCCGCTTTCTTGCCAAAGTCGATGAGATTTCCGCCAAGTCCGTAACGCACGGCGCGCCACTTGTTTTCTTCAATCAGATCGCTGGCGTACACGCGGAACGTGAGGTTATCGCGACGAAGCTTCCACATTTTCGCGACCACTGCCTGTAGGATTGCTGCAATGCAAATGGCTTCGTCTACTTTAGTGTTGACATCGCAAACGCGAAACTCGAGTGTCGGATAGCGGTAGTGCGGTCGCACATCCCACCAGATCTTTGAACCGTCAGGAATGCTTCTGGTCCGCACCAGTGTATCAATCAAATCTGTGTAGTCTGCCCAACCTTGCAGAATCCGAGGGACGCCGGTTCGCGGAAAGTTCTTGAACACAATGCTGCGATACGAATGCAATCCGGTGTTGCGACCAAACCAGAACGGCGAACTGGTGGACAAGCACAAAATGTGCGGCAGCACGTAACGCGCCGCATTGAGGCAGTCGATGCGAAATTCCGGATCTTCAATGCCAACGTGCACATGCGTTCCGAAAATCAACAGGCGATGTGCGAGATCCTGTAACTCCGCTTTCACACCGAGATAACGCTCTTTCGGTGTCATTTCCTGATTCATCCAATTGCTGAACGGATGCGTTCCTGCTGCAGCAATCGTCAATCCGTGCTGACCGGCAGCCTGAATTACGAGCTTTCGCAAGTTCGTCAGATCTTTTCGCAAGTCCGCAATGTTTGCGCACGGCTGCGTTCCGATTTCCACCTGACACTGGTGCAGCTCCGCCTTCACTTCCGCGAGAATCGCGTGATCGCTTGTTACCAGCGCATCAAAACCCGGCGTTAAATCACGCGTAATCGGGTCGATGATCTGGTATTCTTCTTCAATGCCGACAGTGAGTGACGGAGCCTGCATGTACGCCTCCGGGCCGTATTAGCCCTTCGTTATAAAGCCTGGGAAAGCCTGGAGATTGCGTTAGCGGTGCCTTTTCTGCGGTTGTTAGTGCGCGTCGGCGCGCGTTGAACCGTGTTGCTCGGCCCATTCACATGATGCGCGAATGAAGCCATTGAACAAGTGTCCGGTATCGGCGTTGGTCATTTCGAAGATTTCCGGATGCCACTGCACGCCTACCAGAAACGCGTCTGTTGTTCCTTCCACGGCTTCTATCAGACCATCGTCAGAAACAGCCGAAGCAACAAGTGCGGCGCCCAGTTTCTTGATGCCTTGATGATGCATTGAATTCACCTGCGCACGCGGTTCGTCAAGAAGCGTTTGCAAACGCGTGCCCTCTTTCAGATCGACGCCATGGGCGAGATAGTCCCGCTCAAATCCGGTTGTCGGAAAAAAATCATGCTTGTCGAACGAAGGGTTCTGCGATGCGAGATCCTGCCACAGGCTTCCACCTTGCGCCACGTTAATGACTTGCAGACCTCGGCAAAGGCCGAGCACGGGTTTGCCGTCTTCAATGCACCAGCGTGTGAGTTGAAGTTCAACCGCATCGCGCGCGGGATCGAGATTGCCGCACTCAGGACGAATATCTTCGCCGTACTGGCGCGGATCCATGTCAACACCACCCGGAATCAACAAACCATCAAGACGCAAATAAATTTCGCGCAACGTTGGTATGTCGTCGTGGAGCAGAGGCACCATCCACGGAATCGCACTCGCCGCTGCAGCCGCATGAAAATAGCGTTGATTCATCACCCACGATTGCGGCAATCCCGGGGGAATGCCGTCAATGGAATGCAGTGTTTGTGTTGTTAACCCGATAACTGGTCGCGTTACTCGCGGCATCAGCGTTCCTCTACTAAGAAAGTTGGCACGTTCGATCCACCGCCTGCAGTAACGTTGAGCAGAGGATCGGTGGCAATTCGCGTGAGGCATCCTGCCATCACGGTTCCATCAAACAAGAATGGCGCAGTGTCGAGCATGCGCTCGCCAACATGCAACTTGTCGTCTTCCCACGCGGGCCAAGGCTCACTCGGCACGACCACGCGTTCCTGCACGATGTACGGCTCAGCGAGCGCCGTTTGAATTGCTTTCTGCCAATCACTGTCGGTCACCGTCCAACCAAGCACAATCCCTTTGCCGCCGTATTCGTCGTTTGGCTTGAGCACCAGTTGTTCGCGATTCTCGGCTGTCCAGGCAATCAAATCGATTTCGTCCTGGCCATGCTGTGTTTTGCGCTCTTCGACCACACGCGTCCACGGAACGTGCGCAGCGACTGCACGCTGTTCGTCTGATGACAACAACGCCGCTTGACGTTCGTCGCTCACAATCGCAAGAGACGCTTTCTTGTGCAGAATTTTGCAGCGGAACGGATTCACCATGCAAACGGCACCGTCACGAACCGCTCGCACAACCGGCGAATCAATTCCGGAACGATTCACAAGTTCGTCAATCAGCACGCGCTTGTAAATCAGCGTTACCCGCTTGCCACCGACAAACAATTTTCCGTCTTTGTATTCAGCTTCGCGTGGATCGCCAATGAACACCGGAATTCCGCGCGCCTTGAACTCTTTCTCAAACAGCACGAATTCACTGCGAGTTGGCACCTCAGCCCAATCAAGAATGCACACTTCGGGCACATCGCGCACACCACGCCAGCTGTAGTACGCAGTGAGCAGCGCGTGCACAATGCTCGCGGCCGCCGGTATGGGTTGCACAATATGGGTGCGCGTAAACTCATGCATTACCGGTAACGCCTGCATCGCACGCGAGAGCGCATCGTTGTACGCGCCTCCCGCGGGAGTTTCCGCGTTGAACTCCGTGAACTTCAAACCGCCGTTCCCGGGCGCGTAGAACGCATCCAAACGCGACGTTGGGCTCGCAACTGAAAATCCGGGGTCCGCGTGAATGAGTTGCTCTTCCCAATCGTACAACCCAAATTGCGCGCGCAATGCACTGTCTTTCATGGCGGCTACCCGCGTTTTTTCAAACGCCTGTCCAACCAAACGGCATGCGTTCGCAATGTGACGATATTCTGCCAACGACAGGAATCGCGGGCGCAACACGCCGCACAACGGGCGATCACCAAAGAACAGACCGTCGCGCTGCAGCATGTCGACCAGGCGTTCTTGCGACGCCGCAGCTAAATCGGCGTTGCCCAGCAGTGCGTGGTAGCGATCAACGGGCGCGCGCGGCGATTCAGGCGCGTGCAGAACGTCGGGGTTCGAGTGTGATTGTTTTCCGCTCACGGTTTAGCGCTGCGCAAACGTCGGATTGGCACCAATCGCCGGGCGAGGCGCCGATGCCAGCTTGATTGCGAGGTCGGCCATGTGCTCCACCACCCACTCGAAGTAACTTGGCGTAAGCGAATAAATGTCCATGTCAGGCGCGGGATTCATGAAATCAATGGCGTACGGCACGCCATCCTTCACGGCGAATTCCACCGTGTTCATGTCGTATCCCAACGCGTTGCACAACGTCAACGCGTCCTTCACACAACGATCACGAATTTCGTTAGACAAATAGTCCGGATCGGGAATGTATTTCTTTTGCCCTGGATCGTACGGCATAGGCAACACGTGTTCGCGCCCCAACACCATGCACCGAACATATTGATCCCATTTTACGAATTCCTGCGCAATCATTGTGAGCGTACCGCTGTTGTTGTAGTTCGCCAGCAACTCATCCATCGTGTTGCACACGTAGACGTCTCGCCAACCACCGCCGTGCGCGTCCTTCAGAATGCACGGAAAACCGATGTGGTCAGCCACGCCTTTCCAATCCATCGGATACGCAAGGTTGCGCAACGACTCACTGTGCGAAATACCCGGGATGTAATCCTTGTTGGGTAACACAATCGTTTTCGGATGCGCGACGCCATTCTGCATGGCCAACGTAGCGTCGTAAAATTTGTCGTCAGCGCTCCACATGAATGGATTGTTGATGACAGTCACACCCATGCGCGTGGCATGCTTCAGGAATGCACGGTAAAAACCAACCTCGTGTGAAATGCGATCGATGATGAGCGTGTACGGAATGGGTTGCGCCATTCGAGTCGCGTCGAGCTTTATGAAATCGGCGGGAACGCCTGAGTTCTTACGCGCTACGGCTTCCATGAATGCTGGGGGAAACGACCACTCTCGGCCCACCAGTAGTCCAATCCGCGGTTCGATCGCCATCTGAACTCCATCGTGTTTGGTTGATGATCGGAGAATGTGTGACGGGACACAAACGCGCCACCGCCTTATGGCACAGGATTCTTGTCCCACGACCCGTAAAGCGGATTCGGCAGAATGAACCAGGATTTGCCGAACTTCCAGATTTCGCTCGTCTCTGCCTTTCGGGATTCCTGCGACTGATCGGGAAAGTCCAGGATGTTGTCGCCCAGCCACATCACCACATCCATCGCGGGCAATTTGCTCGGGCCGATGCCGTTCTTGACAGCTGCAAATCGTGGATTCTTGTCACTGTTTGGTCCAGCCGGCTTGCATAAAACCTGGTCGACATTGAGACCGGCGCTTCGTAAATTCTGTTCGGTTTCAGCGCAGACATTCTCTTCGCGATTAGTGACGATTGATACTTTGCCGCCAAGTGCGTGAACTCGGGCTATGAATTGTGCGGCACCCGGAAGCGCCTTCGCGTTCTTGCTCTTTACCCAGGTCTCCCACGAATCGGCCGAATAACCACGTCCGCCGCGCGACTGCTGGTACATCGAATTGTCGAGAACGGTCTCGTCGGCATCCATAATCACACCCCACAACTTGCTGCGCTCGCTGGCCGCAAAGCTTTCCGCAGCGTCCGAAGCGGAGCGATAGGTTTGGAGAAACGTCGCCTGAACTTCGGCTGAGCCACGATACCAACGGAGCGCGAGTGGTATGGAGTCACCAACGACAGGCCGGCCTATTGAAGCGCTCGGCCTGGGTGTGGCCGTTGATCCCGGGGCGGCCGTCGTTGCACGATTGGGCGCGCAGGCTGTCACCAGAAGTCCAAAAACTATTACGCTGCGTTTCATCGTGAACGTCGCTGGTTGGAGTTGTCAGACATTTCAATGTATTGCGAAGTGTTTTCTGACACGCTCTGCACGTACGCGTTTCGGTGTCGCCGTCCCTCTATCTGCAGTTCATTTGAGGCGTAGTGTGTGGTCAATTCTACTCCTTCCCGATTCTAGAGTATGCGACCACTCGGCTCACGACTCCTCAGAGCGCAACCGGTCAAGTTCTTTGTCAGCGCGGTCGCTATTGGTGCACGGGTTCTGCGGCAGACTATCGCCGTGTGGACTGTTTGCCACCTCGCGTCGCAAGTCTCATTGTCGCATCACCCCTACGCCTGTTTGCATT
>JBDUAX010000570.1:0-2790 GCA_040004455.1 Gemmatimonadaceae bacterium | reverse complement strand
GCAGCGCCAGCGCATTGATGACGGTGCCCAGCATGCCCATGTAGTCGGCGTTGACTCGATCCATGCCCATGGCGGAGAGCTGCGAACCGCGCACGATGTTGCCGCCGCCAACTACGAGGCCCAGCTGCACACCCATGGCGGCAACGCCCAGAATTTGATCGGCAAAAAAACCGATGCGATCAAAGTCAAATCCAACCCCCTTGTCACCGGCGAGTGCTTCCCCAGAAATCTTGAGAAGCACTCGAGGATATTTTAGCGTCTCTGGCGCGCTTTCACTCAAGTTCGTTCTCAGTCAGCGCCGAGCTGCAACCGCACAAATCGGTCGACGGTGATCTTGCCACCGACGCGACCTTCCGTGTCCTTGATGACATCCGCGATCGTCTGCTTGGGATCACGGACCCACGCCTGCGGCAACAGCGTGACGTCTTTGATGAACGCTTCAACCTTGCCGGTGGCAATCTTCGCAATCATCGCGTCCGGCTTGCCGGCTTCGCGCGCCTGTTCTTCGGCAATGCGTTTTTCGCTGTCAAGCTTTTCCTGTGCGATACCCGTGCGATCGACCGACATCGGATTCATGGCCGAAATATGCTCGGCGATGAACTTGATGAGTTCGCGCGTGCCCTCGTGCGCCGCTGCGTCCGGCGAAGACGCAGTGATCTGCACCATCGTCGCCAGTTTCTTGTTGTGATGCGCGTACACACCCACCTGACCGTTTGCACCGGCGTCGAAACGTGCGACGCGCTTGATGACGGTCAGTTCACCAGTCTTGGCCGATTCGGCCTTCACAAACTCTTCAACGGTGCCGTCATACCCCGGCATTGCTTCGGCAAGGAACGTGGCGGCGTCGGTGGCTTTTGATTTCGACATCTGCGCCACAAGCTTGTTCACAAACGCACCGAAGTCTTCGTTGCGCGCGACGAAGTCGGTTTCACAACCAACTTCCACCAGCACACCACTTTTGCCGTCGTTCAGAATTTCGGAGCCAACAATACCTTCTTTCGCGGACCGATCGGCGCGTTTGTCGGCCTTCGCCATGCCCTTCTTGCGCAAGTATTCAATGGCCGCATCCATGTCGCCGCCGGTTTCTTCGAGCGCTTTCTTGCAATCCATCATGCCGGCGCCGGTGCGCTGGCGAAGTTCGCTAACAGCTTTCGCTGTGATCGGTGTGCTCATGGTCGTGCCCTTGAGGGTCAAATGATTTGTTCGGGTTACGGCAAATTTCGGTGTTCTGTACAAACGCCGCCGGCACGGGCCGGCGGCGTTGCGGAGCAACTGGCAATGGCGGAGAAATTACGGGCAAGCCGGTACTCTCCAGCTGCAGTTACTCCGACGTATCGGCGTCGGATCCAGCGTCTCCTTCACCACTTTCCGCTTCACTGGCAACTTCGCCGCCAGTTTTCAGGCGTGCTGCAATGGCTTCCGGCTTCGCGCGACGACGGCGCGGACGACGACGACGACGTTCTTCATCACCACCAGCTCCGCCGGCATCACCAGCTCCGCCACCACTGCCACCTGTGCCGCCGCCACCACCACGCCCGCCGCGATCACCACCGCGGTCCCGGCTTTCCGAGCCACGGTCGGTGCTGTAAACGAAGCTTTCCTGATCTTCTTCGACTGCGCGCGCGGGCGCCTCACGACGCGCTTCGGCAATCGTGTCACCGATCACTTTCGCAATCAGCTCGACCGAGCGAATGGCGTCGTCGTTGCCGGCAATCGGGACTGTGATCAAATCAGGATCGGCGTTTGTATCCACGATGGCGACAATAGGCACACCGAGCTTGTTCGCTTCGCTGACCGCGATACGTTCCTTCTTGGAATCGATAATGAACAGGAGGCCCGGGAGGCGCGTCATCGATTTAATGCCGGACAAATACTTGCCCAGCTTCTCGCGCTGACGCGACATGAGGAGCTGTTCTTTTTTGGTGTAGTTGGCCAGCGTGCCGTCTTCGGTACCGGCTTCGAGCTCCTTCAACTTGCGGACCTGCTTCTTGACGGTCTGGAAGTTGGTGAGCATGCCCCCGAGCCAGCGCTCGGTAACGAACATGGAGCCGGAACGTTCGGCTTCGGCCTTCACAATGGCCGCGAGCTGACGCTTGGTGCAGACAAACAGGACGCTGTCGCCTTTGAGCACGACTTCGCGAACCAGTTTCTGCGCCAATTCAATTTGGCGCAGCGTTTTCTGCAGATCGATGATATGGATGCCGTTGCGTTCCGCAAAAATGAAGCGGCGCATTTTGGGGTTCCAACGACGGGTTTGGTGCCCGAAGTGAACGCCCGCGGCGAGCAGTTGCTCGAGGGAAGTACCTGACATGATTGATTTATTTCTGGTTGAGTCGACCGCAGTCGTCATCGTTCTTGGCGACCCGCACCGGACGGCACGGGCACCCGCTTTGAACTCAGACTGCGTGAAGGATGGCGAAACCGGCGGTCGCGAAAATGCGACCGAAGCCGATTAACGCTTGGAGAACTGGAACCGCTTACGAGCACCGGCGCGACCCGGCTTTTTACGCTCGACTTCACGCGCATCACGCGTGAGCAGGCCGAGCGAGCGCAACTTGGGTTTGTTGGTTTCGTCGAGCTTGACCAGGGCGCGCGCAATCGCGAGACGCACCGCGCCAGCCTGACCCGACACACCACCGCCGTCGAGCACGGCTTTCACATCAAAACGACCGAGCGTGTCCGTGGCCGTGAACGGCTGCTGAATGGCGGAGACCAACGTAGGACGCGGAAAGTAGTCGCCGAGCGTGCGGCCGTTGACGTCCCACTTGCCTGAGCCGGGACGGAGGTACA
>JBDUAX010000148.1:0-9374 GCA_040004455.1 Gemmatimonadaceae bacterium | reverse complement strand
GTAATGCAACGCCATTTCATCTCAGAATGGATCCAGCGATCCAGGTCTCGCTAACCTGTATTAGGCAGCATGCCACCCTGCCGAACGCTAAACAATTGCGTCATGTTAGGCTGCAAAAATCGTGTTAGGCTGCGCACACCGTGCAGCCATTCTCCGAAAATTTCGCAGCTCATAAAATGCAACTGATTGCCACAACACAGCATACGAAATGCGCGCAACAACGCATGCCGTGTTAGGCTGCGTAGAATCTGCAGTCTAATTCACTACCAAGCAAAATAAATCGCAAGGGACTTCGATCAGACCACGAGCCTTCGCACCACCAGCAAATTCGTTCCGACAGCGAAATGACTGCGGTATGGGAAGGACCGCGTCTGCAACGGAACCAACTGCTTATCGCGACGCGCTACGCAACCAAATCCGAAGTAATCTCTCCGACCCCACGGCACCCGGATAACGCCATCGCCAAGTCAAACTCATCGCGCAACAACTGCAACACCTGCTTGACACCATCCACACCACCGGCGCTTAATCCCCACAATACGGGACGGCCGAGTAGCACCGCATGGGCGCCCAGGGCAATCGCCTTCAACACATCGGTGCCGCGCCGCACGCCACCATCAACCAACAACGCGCCGCGTCCAGCCATCGCATTCGCAATTTCAGGTAACGCACCCACGGTCGTGACAGACGCATCCAACTGCCGCCCACCGTGATTCGAAACAATCACCCCCGCCGCACCACTCTCCAACGCCATTACTGCATCATCTGCGCGCACAACGCCCTTCACCAGAATCGGCAACGTCGTAATCGACTGCAACCACGCGAGATCTTTCCAACTGATACTCGCATCCCACTGCGAGGCCACGTAAGTCGCCAGCGAAGACGTCGTCGCCTCCTGCGCAACCAATGCATCACCGGCCGCAACACGCAAATGGGGAAACGGCATGTCGGCTTTCAAGTGAAACTGATTTCGCACATCACGCTCACGCCTTCCAAGTAACGGCGTATCTACCGTCAACACCAACGCGCGACATCCGGCCTCGTGCGCGCGCTCAACCAACGCCTTCGTCGCACCACGATCTTTCTCGATGTACAACTGAAACCACAACGGCTGCTTGAGCACCGCCGAGACATCCTCAACCGACGTCGTTGACAACGTTGACAACACCATGCCCGTCGCCAACTGATTTGCCGCGTGCGCCGTTGCCAACTCACCTTCAGCATGCGCCATGCGCTGCATCGCCATCGGCGCAATCATCACCGGCCAACTCAATGATTGGCCAAGCACCTTGCACGCCCACGATCGCGCCGACACATCGCGCATGACGCGATACCGAATCTCAATCGCATCCCAGGCCGCACGCGTTGAGCTCAACAACACTTCATCATTCGCGCCACCGGCGTAATAATCGTACACCATCTTCGGCAACACGCGTGCGGCAATCACTTCAAAATCGTGAAGATTGACTGGTAGCGGTGCAGATGGCTGGGTTGGTGATGTCATAATCGCGGTAGATGAAAGGCGCTCTGCACGCTCGCTCTCAACAATATCGCCTGAACGGGCCCGTCATGGCTACATCACTCTTAAACCCGCACAAGTACGTTGTGCCCCACCCACGTTTTCGCTGAGCCCACAGTGCGTTACCACTACAGCAAATGCCCGCTCACTAACACTGGCCACACACCCGTGAATACTTTCTTCAAAACCGTCATCCTGGCTGCACTCGTTTCGAGCGTAACTCAAACCGCACTGTCGCAAACATCGGGAGCGGTCAAACCAACACGGGTTCAATCGTCATCTGTTGTCGGCGATCTGCGCATTGAGGAGTTCGTCAGCAAAGTCTTCGCGAACAAACGAAATCTTCGCGTACTGCTCCCCGATGGATACGACGCGCCGGAGAATCGCACACGCAAATATCCGGTGTTCTATCTCGCCGACGGACAAAACATTTTCGACCCGGCAACATCGGTGTTCGAACCAACCGAATGGAAAGTCGACGAAACCGTACAGGCACTGGTCGCGAACAATAAGATTCCGCCAATGATTGTTGTAGGGGTCGACAACGCCGGTCGTACGGCGCGCGCTCATGAGTATCTGCCGTGGCCCGACACCGCGAACGCTACGCGAGACCCGTCGTACGATGCGCATCCACAAGGGAAACGCTACCCGGAATTTCTTGTCGACGAAGTCATGCCGTACATCAACAACCGGTATCGCACCATGCGCGACGCAGCCCACACCGCACTCGGCGGCTCTTCATATGGCGGACTAATCAGCGTCTACACATTCGCGGCACGACCGGGTGTGTTTGGCCGGGCGCTCATTGAAAGTCCGACGCTGATGGTGTTTGGTGGGCAGGCAATGAAAGACGTGGCGGCACTTCACGAACTTCCGGAAAGAATTTTCATGGCCGTTGGCACGAACGAAGACAGACTACCGAACTGCAATCCCACTGCTCCGTTCCGCAAGAACGATGAAATGGTTCTCGGCGTGCAGCAAATGACGAACACCCTGCGGAAGGCGGGTTTGGACTCAACGCGATTGCGCGTTGTGATTGAACCCTGCGCAACGCACACGCACGCAGCCTGGGCCGCACGATTGCCCGCCGCCCTCACGTTTCTGTTTGGTGAAAAAAGCGCGCGCTAAAGTAGCAATATTAGGGAAAGAGTGAAGCGGACAATCGCCAGCTGGTTTCCGTCCACGCGCTTTTGTCGTATGCTCAACACATGCCAGATCAAACTCTTTCCCGTCGCGATTTTCTCGTGAGCTCCGCGGCTGCAGCGGTTCTCGTTTCAGCGTCCTCGTCATCATTGGCGCACGCGATGGCGGCATCCAACCGTTCAATCAATTCCGCCGCCGCGGTGCCACCGATAGGGATCGAACTGTACGCGCTTCGCACCGAACTCGCGCGCGACCTGCCCAACACGCTCCGCATGACGAAACAGATGGGCTACGAACTGGTGGAGTTCTACGCGCCGTACATGAACTGGTCGTTGCCGTATGCGAAAGACGTGCGAATGATGCTCGACGACCTGGGGCTCCGCTGTCGTTCAACACACAACGCGTTGTCGTCACTCACCCCCGGCGACGCGATGACGAAAGCGATTGAACTCAACCAAATACTCGGCACTCGCTACATCGTCCTTGCCTCACCGTCATTCAACAAAGGCTCGGCCGACCAATACAAAGCGTTGGCGGATCAACTGGCGTCGTCTGTTGCACTGCTCGCACCACATGGATTGGCCGCAGGCTACCACAATCACGACGAAGAATGGAAACCGCTCGCGAACGGCGTGCGACCGATGGACTTCATTGCCAACAACACCCCCGCCGAATTTATGCTGCAACTGGATGTCGGCACGTGCGTGCAAGCGGGCGCTGATCCGGTTGCGTGGGTGAACACACACAAAGGGCGCATTCGAAGCGCACATCTCAAAGACTGGGCACCAGGAACGGACGCACAGGAGAAAGGATTTCGCGTGATGTTTGGCGAAGGAACGTCGCCGTGGAAACCGCTGATTGCAGCGTTGGAATCAGTCGGTGGCGTCGAGTTCTATTTGATGGAGCAGGAGGGAAGCCGCTACAGCGAATTCGATACCGCGAAGCGTTGCCTCGATGAATGGAAAAAACTTCGGAAGAGCTAGGGGACAAATCGATTTGAACACGCGTGCGTTCGTTATCGATTGTACTCCGATATCCAGTGAAACTGTCGTTCGGTGAGCTGGAAATGGCGCGGCGTTCGGACTAATTCGACGAACAGGGAATCATTACCGACTTTTGTCCACAGGCGCGCCGAGTTGCTGTCGGGTAATTCGTAACGCGCGGAAAATATTCCGGCGCTGTCACCACGCGTTGATGTTCTCCACAGCGCCATGGTGCGTTTTGCCGTGTCGGCTTTGTAGCGGAAGTATCCGCGATGATAACGTTGCCAGAACAGCGAGTCTGTTGTTCCGACACTTCCCTGGCCGTTGTTGTCGATAATGATGTCGCGCCAACGCAATGAATCGGAGTTGAGTGCCGGAATCGTGTCGCGATTACGCACAAACAAACGCACATCATACATGCCGGCTGCGAGTGGCACGGCAATCGGTATTTTCCTGGCGGCTTGTGCGCGCTGCCATGTGCGATTGAGTGGCGTCCACAGAATGGCGTACAACATGAACAACTTGAGTGCGATGCGCGCGTAACGAAAACGTTCATCCGCATACGGCGGTTCGTACAACGTTGTGCCGCTCGCGGGTTTGTTCAGCGCAAGCAGTGAGATCAAACGCGGCGCGTCCATTGCCAGAAGCACAATGCACGCCAGCAGCAAATGACCCGCGTAGATCTTGACCGGCACATCGTACGCCAGGTTGATCATCCACACATTCATAAACGCGCCCAGAGCGGCAATGAGGCCGAGCGTTGTCGCGCGCCGGGATAGCAGGAGCAACCCCGCCACCGTTTCCATCACTCCCGAAAACATCTGGTATGGAGTGGAGTAGCCAATGAACAACCACGACAAACGCATCGGTAAGAGGTCGCCGAGTGGTGTGGCGAGTTGGCTCAATGTCGGGAAGGTCATTTGCAGCGCAAAAATCTTGATCAATCCATAGCTCAGCGCAGCCGCGGCGATGTAATAGCGAACGATGGTGCGAAACCAATATGCAGAGCGACGATAGTCGGGTCGTTTATTATCGAGAATGCTCCACAACAGGGTGCCGATAATCGCGAGGCCTAAGAACATCGCCATTTCTGTCCACGCCCACGACGTGTCCCCGCTGCCGTTTGGCTGAACGAGTGGATTGGCGATGTGCAGAAAATGCGTGTTCGTGAATTGCACGCCCCAATCGAACAACTGATTGAATGGTCCGAGTATTTTGCCGACACCGGGTATCGCAAAGAGCCAATTCCACGGCGCGATTTGCAGCAAAAGGTAGATGCTAAAAAAGCGGAACAGCACTCGTTGCCAAAGCGGCCACGGTTGTGCTGGGGATGGGGCGATGTCGGTCATATGGTTTGAGCTATCGCCAGTCTGGCTGGTAATAGTCTTCCGTCAAGCGATTCAACACGATGTTCGCTCCTGAATTGATGTTCAAAATACGCAGCTTTGTATTACTGTCGTCGCGACCAATGAGATGCACACCATCGGGAGACCACGAAATTCCCGGGCTCAAATTGAAGCTTCCAACTTCTCTGCGCCCTGTGCCATCGGCATTGATAATAGTTGGGAAGCCGATAATTGGGCTCGACGACTGATTTCTGCCGACCAGATATGCAATCTGATCACCATGTGGAGACCAACGTGGCGAACGCGCGTTCGTATCGAGTGCCACAAATGAACTTGTCGCGATATTGAACACGCGTAGCGAGAGCGCACCTGATGGTTTCCGGCCCGCCAGATATGCGACGCGACTCCCATCTGCTGAAATATCCGCAGCACCGTACGCGTCGAACGGGTTGAGCATGCTTCGAGTATTCAGCACGTCGCCGTTGTTGTATGTCGAATCGGCACCGGGGAGTTCGGCGACCGCCGTGATGGTATTGTTTGCGGCGATTCGCCATACAGCACTTGGCATCGTCCCGGTGCGTCGCCCGACAACCATAATTGTGCCATCTGCCAATTGTCGTTGCGCAATGACCCACTCGAATCCGGACTCCGGTGGAATGGTGCGCATAGTACCTCCCGCCGTGTCGAGTACCGTCACGGTGTTGGCAACTCCAAATACGGATGCGTTGTGCAAAACTACGCGTTGCCGCGACGGGTCAAACACCGGGAATGTGCCAAGCCCACTGTCTTTGTTGGTCGACAACGTGCGAAGCGCACTGCCGTCAATGTTGAACATCTGTATCGTACCAGTCCTCTGCAGCCACGCCACGAGTCTTCCGGCAGGTAACACGGTGATTGTCGTTGAATCCAACAACGCGCCGAGTTGGTAGTAGAGGCGTTGTACGCCGATTTGATTGGCGGTAACGGTACTGGTAGTGGTTGCGAGCGAAATTGCGTTACCGATGCCTAGCGTAACAAGAGGCGCATCCGTTCGCAGGTTGTTGTAGCGATCATACTGCTTGCCTGGTAACGCAACGACTGCGCCAATCTGCAATAACGTTTCGGCGATGGGCGCGCGCATGGTAACCGCCGCACCGGGTAGCACTGAATACGATAGCGAATCTTTGTACGGCAATGTCGTAGAGGAAATTCTCAATACCGTGTTACCGGCAACGTGCCCTAAACGCACCATCACCTTTGCGACGCCGCTGGTGTCCGTTGTTTCAACCGTCAAGGTCGAACCTGTTGCCGGTCCACATGTGACTACCGAGATGTTGCAAACAAAGAGAGTTGGATCACTTGTTCTTGCCGGGTCACCTGAAGCTCGTGCTTCGAAAAGCACTTGAGTACCTGGCACAAGTTTGCCATCGGCAGCGCGCACTTCGACAACTATTGCCTGCAATGGCACGGCGTCGACAGTGTCAGTCACTCCCACGCCATACAAAGCCTTGATGCCGGGTGCTCCAATGTTTTCCGGAGTGGCCTCGGCAGGAGTAACCGTGTTGCTGCAGGCGTTCAATCCCGCGCTTACGAGCACGACGAACGCAAAATGGCATAAACGGTTCACAATGCGCTCCATACGTCGACGTAGTTTGGTACCCATTTTCAATGCCAGTCGAATTGCGAATAGTTTATCAACACATCGTACTTATTCAGGTAGGCGAACAACGCCGCGTAGCCATCACGAATTCGGAATAGACGGGTAGTTCGGTACGTGCCTGTTTGCGGATTGCCCCCGATGAGAAATGCATCATCGGGGGACCACGCGAATCCGGGATAGAATTGAACGTCGCCGAAAGTGAGGCGCCCGGTGCCATTAGCGTTGATGATAGCGATGGCGCCAGTGTGCGGGTTGGGGCCAAACGGGTTCACAGTAAATGCGATTCGATCGTTTCCGTGCGACCAGCGTGGCGATCGTGCGTTCGGTTCGAGCGTTGTGACGCTGCCGGTCGCAACAGCAAACGTGCGCAGCTCGAGATTGTTGCCAACAGGAACGAGGTACGCAATCCAATTGCCATCGTACGAGATATCTGCGCCCGCATACACGCGCGCCAATGCGGGCACGTCAATCACTTTGCTGATCGCACCGCTGGTGGCTACGCGATACAGTGAATACGTCGCTGGATTCTGTGTCAGCCTTCCAACGACGAGAATGGAACCATCGGCCATCTGCCGCGCGGCCATGATTGATTGAAAACCGATGGCGGGGCTGATGTAGCGAGTCTGAACACCGTTCGTGTCGGTAAGTGTAATAGCGTCGTCAGATATTCCCGCTCCTGAAAACACGCTGAGCAATGCGGTGACACGTTGTCCGGTCGCATCAAATCGCGGTTGCGCACCGTTGTCTGCAACAATCCCCGACGCAATTGTGCGAATGTTATCTCGGCCAAGATTTATCAGCTGTAACGTGCCGTCGGTGCTGTTCCACCCGACTATGGTACCGCCGGGAATCATTCGGACTTTCGTGGAATCCCTGAACGCTCCAGACGCCGCGAATACAAATTGCGTTCCCAAGTCTTGCGCAGTCAGCCGCCCGGTCGTTGCATCGAACGTGAACGCATTCTCCGGGCCCGCAGTCAAGACCGGCTTTTCAGTTCTGGCGTTCCCGTAACGATCAGTGGACAACGCACTAACGGTGATGGTACTTCCGATATTGATGAGCGTGTCCCGAAAGGCCGCGCGAACAGCGACTGCCGCGCCTGGCGTAGCAGTATACAAGGCAGAGTCAATTACCCCCAATTCCGGCACTCGAATTTTCACATACGATGCACCCGACGTGCGTCCGAGCTTGACGCGCGCTGCGGCGCGACCGTTAGCATCAGTTGTGTCAATTGCCACGACACTGGATGCAGAGCACGCCGCTTCGGTCTGCGAACACACGTAGGGGGCAGTCTCTCCGAGGTGGCCGGGAGCACTCGATGTCTGCGCTTCGAACCGAACGACAACGCCTTTCGCTAATCGTCCGTCTCGCCCTCGCACTTCTGCGATCAAGGGCTGCGGCACCAATGCTTCGATTGTGTCCGTAACTGCTGCGCCGAGCATTGCGCGAACACCGAGCGTTCCATCGGCGGGAGTGACCGAATCGACCGGAAAATCCTTGCTGCATCCAGTCAGCAGAGTGGCGGCCACGACGGCGAGTGCAGTATACCAAAAATGTGAAGTGCGATTTATCGTCGACATGCATATCCCTTAAGCTTTCGTGGCACGCTCACTCGTACTACTTCACGGTGTAGTTGTGCGAACCATTGTTTTCCTGGCCGGCCGAGCATGAGATGATAATGGTGTAGGTGTTTACCCCTGACGGCAAACCTCCCAGCGTGAACACATTACGGTCAGTTTGCGGCGTGCCCGAAACCTGATGCTGCATATGGTTGGCATCGGTGTATTGCAGGATGACACTTTCGTTGGCGTAGAACTGTCCATCCAAGGTGAGGAAGCCAGTTGACGGACTCGTCGCACCATCTACGGCCGTCTGGCAAATGTCCATGTTTTGGCCATCTGTGACATTAGGGGAGCACGCGGCGATTGCTATCAGTGCGCTATATGCGAGTGCCGCGGCCGCCAGTGATTGATTTCGGCTAATTGAGAGCATCGTCGAGTTCGGTTGAGTTTGAATCAGGTTCTACTGATTGTGATCGAGGGATTGCGGAAGCTAACTCTTCTTCCCTGTCAACATTACCGGCCCGTTGTCGCGCTTCACTGATGGAACGGTCTTGAGATACATATAGATCGCGCGCAAATCTTCATCGGCGAGTTTTGAAAACACGCCCCACGGGTCACGCGGTGCTTTTGCGAGCGGTGGCGATGACGGGCCAACTGGTTGCGAGACATTGCGGTCGCCTTGACGATTTTGCCAAGGAAGGTGTAGTCGTGCCACGGTACAGCATTGTTCACTGGCTGTTGTGCGCGGAGATACGAAACAACCGCCTCTAAATCATCGTTGGCCAATCCCTGCATTTCCATAAAACGCAACAGTGCTCGGCCGTCGTGTCCAACGCCTTGCCGAAGTGCACGTGCAATTGCTGAATCACTTACACTGCCTAATCCGGTTTCCTTGTCCGGTGTGAGGTTACGCGTGTAGAATTTTCCTGGTGGAATGTCGAACACGAAGCCGCCAATGAGCGGAACATCAACGCCATCGAGAATTGCGGCGCGTTGTTTCGGATCTCCATGACGCCCGCCGCAATCCGCGACATTGCGCACGATGTAGTGACCGCGTTCGACAATGGCGGAATCGGTCGACGCGATAACGTGCGGGTACGGCGGGTCGAATTTCAGATTCTGTCGCGTCGCGACGTAAATACCGCCGCTTACGATCACGATTAGCAGCAGCGCGCCGAACGA
>JBDUAX010000147.1:0-9416 GCA_040004455.1 Gemmatimonadaceae bacterium | reverse complement strand
AATACGCCAGATTAGCCGTCCCATCCATGATGTGCTCATTGGTTGAGTAATCACCCAAATCATCGTGGTACACAACAAACCCGGTGTTGAAGCGCGCAAACTCATCATCGTGCAACAGTTTAATGCCGCGCAAATTTTCGTAAATAGACCGATACACAGGACCATCCACGAGACCTCCCGTAAGTCCATAATGCAGTGAATCGGGTAACTCTGTATGTGGATCACGCGGCGACACTCCGTTACGCGGAATGCCGATGACCATCGACGTGCCCCACGGATTTGTACCAAACAACCAGTCAATCGCCGCTTGCGCGTATTCGTCAAAATGCGCATCACCCGTCATGCGCTTGTACAACGTTGCCTGATTTGCGAATGACACCAGCAAGTCATTTGAACACCAGATAAACGGAATGCCAATGCGGAAACCATTGTTGGCACGAGCGATTACGCGCGCCAAGCCATCTCGATAAAACTGCGCGAGCTCAGCGCGCTGTGCCGCGCTCGCACCGCGTGAGGTTTCGTAATGACCGGCGTTGTGAAACGGATACCACTGATAATGATTCGCGGTATCCGCACCCATCCACGGTGTTACGGGCTCTCGGCGCGCATATCCCATGGCATCATCTAAATAGCGACGCTCGTGCGTGAGTTGATACAACAACGATGCGCCGAGTTCCATGTCGTCAACCCAGTTGTCTTCTTCATAGAAATACGGCGACGACCCGGGCGCAGTTTGACAAACACCCGGATACTTCTGGCCGAGTTTGTAGGCGGCAATCGCCTTGCGTCGTAACGTGTCGGCAAGCGCGCGGTCACGCGTTCGGAATTGCTGTGCACCAAGTGCGAACGCCGCGGCCATTTTTCCAGCGGCCGATGCGTAACCGGTTGCGCGATTTTTGTAGCGCAAAATTCCCTGCGGTTTGCCGGTGCAGGGATACACGGGGCGCTCCTTGCCCTTTCCCCAACCGTAATCGGAACTGTCGGTGGTGATGAGATCAAAAAATGCGTGATCACGATCATCACCCACTTGATTGAACATGGTGCTGTCATCGGGGAACATGCGCGTTAACCAGGCGAGCCCGTGTCGCGCTTCATCAAGAACATCAGGCGTACCATTGCTTCCGGGTAATCCGTGTGCGTTGTAGGCATCGCCAAACGCGCTCGGCGCATCACGCCACGCCGAGAGCAGGTGATAAGTCGCGGTCGCGGATGTTGCGACATACTGCAAATAATCGGCGGCGTCGGCCCAACCACCGCTGACGTTGATGAACTCACCGGTGCGCGTTGGGTGATCGACAATGATTCCATCGCGTTTGTGTGCGGAGTCGCGCAGGAAGGGGTTGTAGCCCGAGCGCTGTTGGCGCATGTAGCTCATCAACGTGTCGGCCAACCCCGCATACACATTCGCATCAACGCGAATGGCGGGGGATGTGTACGTGCTCGCGCGTACGCGGTAGCGGCCGGGGGTGCGGAGCGTGCTGAAGTCGAGCCGCCACGTTTCAACGCACGGACCGAAGGCGCCAGTGGGGAGCGCAGCAGCCGGACCAAACACAATGCGTCCCGCTTCGCTTTCGACGGTAAAGCGCGTGATGCTGAAGTGCTCGAGTGCGCAAAGTACGGCGACCTTTCGTGCGGCCGGCTCGTAGCCGACCTGGTTGATGCGGATTACCGCGGCGCTGTCGGCGCTTTGAGTTGGCGCTTGGAGCGACGTGAGTGCGATAGTGGGAGTGATGCGCGCGCGGTGCGGAGGTGTAGGTGTCGTGAAAACAAGCGCGATAGCGAGTGCGCGCGGAGCGCGATGGATGGCGGTGTGCATCAGGCTACGGTACGTGGGGCGCTGTCAGGGCGCCAGCATGTGGGCTGATGAGTTGTCGCCACGCACGTGATGCTCCGGTTAAAGCCACTCGCATCTGTAACCGTGCAATTGTCACAAATCGTGTAGCCGCTTCACTCGTAACAGTGTTGACTTCTACACCTCGCGAAAGCACCTCAATCTTTTCGACCAGCAAAAGGCAGATCTCATGCAGTATTCAAAAGCTCGTTGACGCGAAAACTTTGGAATGTTTGTGCACTGACAAGCGCAGCCCTCGTCGCACTACTCACCGGATGTACACCCAAACCCGACAGCACGTCCTCTGACACAACGAAAGGCGCGCCCAAGGCAACGGCAACAAGCGCTCCAACTGCAGTACCCGCCAACATCTCGCACGGCGAAGCGCCCATTGGCAACAACGTCAACTCGGCGCCAGTTGACCCCAATGCTCCGCCACGTACGGATGATCATGTCGTGCGAGTGCGCTTTGAAATACTCGATACGATCATTCAGGTGTCGAGCGATGTTCGCTATCACGCATGGACATTCGCCGGTCGCGTGCCGGGCCCGGTGGTGCGAGTTACACAAGGGGACAGCGTCGACTTCACGCTGATCAACCATGCGGCAATGCCGCACAGCATGGACTTTCACGCCGCGCAGATTGCGCCCAGCAAGTATTACGTGAACGTGATGCCGAAGGACTCCTTGCACTACCGCTTCCGAGCCGATGTGCCGGGCGTATTCATGTATCACTGCGGCACAGCACCGGTAGCAGCACACATTTCCAACGGAATGTACGGCGCATTGATTGTCGATCCGCGCACACCACGCCCAAAGGCGAAAGAGCTCGTTATCGTGCAGAGCGAGTTTTACATGACACCCGACAACGCGGGAGCGCCACGATCGTTGGCATGGAACCGGCTGCTCGAACTCGCGCCCGACTTCGTGACGTTCAACGGTCGCGCGTCGCAGTATGCAACGCATCCGATTGAAGTGAAGGTGAACGAGCTCCTTCGCATTTATGTCGTGAACGCCGGTCCGAATCGAATGTCGTCATTCCATGTGGTGGGTGGCATATTCGAGCGCGTATTCGTTGATGGATCTCAGACCAGTCCGTTGTCAGGGGTACAAACGGTCGCGGTTCCAGTAGGCGCAGGATCGATCTTTGAAATTCGGCTTAAGGAGGCCGGCGAATATCCGTTCGTGACGCACGCATTTGCCGACGCAACAAAGGGCGCGGTCGGGGTGTTCAAGGCCGTTCCGTAAACTGAGAGATCGGGAGTGCGATGCGATTGAGGAATCGGCCAGTGGCGATGAAGAGTCTTCTCAACGACGCACCGCACTCGCTATGGCGCAACGCCGGACATTTCAAGCGAAGAATTGAAGCGTGTCGGCGTTTGTTTCCAAGGTATTTTGCGCCGCAGGAAGACGGTACGCATTCGCGTCCCGCGCGCCGCCTGAATCGCAGCTGCGCGTCCCACGCGCCTTGCCCGCCCCTACACCCCCCCACCTCCAACATAATGTTGGACTAAATTTTCCCACTCCAATGACCCCCGCTCAACTCGGCGACGTCTCCTAACTCCAGCTCCTCATCCTGTCCGTGCTCTGGGCGAAACGTGAAGCCCCCGTCGCCGAAATCCACGCGACGACCGTGCGACACGCCTTCCATGGATGCCGATCGAGTCCGTGCGCGCAGGCGCGGTGGTGGTGACTCGTTTTTTCGCCGCTGCGATCCTGTAGGCTCTGCCGACGGAAACAAAGCGCGGTTGTACGTGGGTGGTGCGACGCAGTCGACGTTGATTGTGAACGATTTGCGATTGGGGGAGAGCCGAGGGAAGATTGCGTTGTGGGCGCGCATCCGTAGTGATGCATCTTTCGCGAATTTGCGGGTGACGGGGAGGTAGGGGGCGCGATATTCGCGATTGCATGGCTCAGTTCAAAGCGGCCGCCTCAATCGCGCCAGAATTCAGAATGCGTGAGATGGACACGTACTCACACAGCCAATAGCCTTGCCGAGCCATGAGCCAGTAGAAGAGGGCGCGCGCGGTGCGGCCGTTTCCGTCAACGAAGGGGTGATCATATGCAAGCCAGAAATGCAGTACCGTGGCGCGCACAGCGGGTGGAATGAATTCACCGGAATTACTTCCATTCGCGAAATCACACATGGCTTGATGCAATGGTTCGCGCAATGCCACGACGCGAAGCACCAATGACGCACGAAGTTGCTATTGAGAGTCGACGTATTGCATTGTCGCATCAGGATCCGGCCGATCGGCTTATTGCGGCGACGGCAAGAATATATGAACTCACGTTGGTGACGGCCGATGAACGGTTGATGTATTCGACGGAGTCTGCAACGCTGGCGGTCAGCTAAGGGCGACGAGTTGCACCAAGTGGACTTGATGGCAGGTTGGAGCTTGATGCTGCGGAATCTACCAACTCGCTTGCAACATGTCCGTTCGAACGGCAGGTTATTGCGCTCTACGCATTTCACCACGCAATCAACCCGAGGAGCACATGCCGAAATTCCTGTTCAAGGGCTCGTATACTGCCGAGGGAGCCAAGGGGCTCATACACGACGGTGGCACAAAACGTCGCGCGGCGGTGGAGGCAATGGTCAAGAAGTCGGGGGGCACGATGGAATCGTTTTACTACGCGTTCGGCGATGCGGACGTGTACCTCATTGTCGACCTGCCTGATATGACAGCGGCGGTTGCGACGAGTCTGCTGGTGAACGCAAGCGGCGCAGTCAATCTCAAAACGATTCCGTTGTTTACTGTTGAGGAGATGGATCAGGCCGCGCACACGCAGCTCAAGTACACAGCTCCGGGTTCGGCGTAATCACGGCGTCGACGTACCCACCGCCGCACCAGGCCCACGCAATGCACGCCCCGCCTTCGCACCGGTGTGCTTGCCGTGGTCCATCGTAACCACCCCATTCACCAACACCCATTCAATTCCCGTAGGAAACTCCATCGGTTTTTCATACGTCGCTTTATCCTGCAACGCATCGTAATCAAAAATTGTTACGTCGGCCCAATTACCAATTGCAATAGTTCCGCGATTCGCCAATCGCATGCGCGTTGCCGGCCAGCCCGTCATTTTGCGAATAGCTTCTGGAAGCGTGAGCACCTTTCGCTCTTTCACATATTTTGCAATGACGCGCGGAAAGTTGCCAAAGCTGCGCGGATGTGGCAGTCCGGTTGCATCGGGCACACCAATTTGCGCAACGGCACCGGCATCACTTCCAATACTAGTCCACGGAAAAGTCAGCGCATTTTCAATGTCAGTTTCACCCATCATATGATAGATGGCCATCACGCGCGCACGGCCGGCTGCAACAATGTCCCATGCCGCGTCGGCGGGATCCTTTCCTGTCTCGCGCGCAATCTGTGAAATCGTTTTCTGCTCGTACTTCGCGTTGTCGGGATTCTGTGCGTTCACCAACACCACGCCATCCCAACCGCCCGCGGCTTCAATGATGTTCCACCAACCGGGTGAACCAGTTGTGATTTCACCCTTGAGACGCGCACGAACGGCCGGACTCGCCAGACGCGCCTTCAGCGAATCGTTCCCGCCTTCGGATGCCCAACTCGGAATCGTTGCTTCAAGGCCTGTGCCGCCAGCCGTGTACACATATAAATCGGCCGCAACGTCCACGCCACGCGCACGCGCAGCATCAATTGTCTGTCGCACGGAATCCATACGAACTCCCCAACCGGTACGATCCGCGACTTTCAAATGAAAAATTTCAACGGGCATGCCCGCACGTTCGCCAATGGCGATTGCCTCATTCACCGCGCCAACAACGCCCTTGCCTTCGTCGCGAATGTGGCTGGCGTACACACCACCGTACTTCGCGGCGGCTTTCGCAACTTCAACGAGTTCATCAGTCGATGCATAGCTTGACGGCGGATAAATAAGCGCAGTGGTCATTCCCATTGCACCACCGCGCATAGCCGTATCCAAAATAGCACGCATGCGTTGCAACTCGGCAGCATTTGGCTTGCGAGCAACGGGGCCGAGCACCGCGTTACGCGCTTGTGTTTCGCTGAAGTAGCTGCCGAAGTTGATGCTGATTCCCTGACGTTCAAGCGTTGCGAAATATTCGGCGACGCGTGCTGCCGGAACAGGTGTTCCACCTTCGCCGCCAATCGCGGTTGTCACCCCCTCTTGCAATTTATTTTCGGCGAGTCCGTTGCGAGGGAGTACGGCGCCTGACTGATCCATCATGTCGATCCAACCCGGACTTACGTATTTGTCTTTCGCGTCGATTTCGGTTCGGGCGCGTTCGGTGATGACGCCGATTTTTACGAATTTCCCGTCCTTGATGGCAACGTCGGCGCGAATCCACGGATTGCCCTGGCCATCAAATACACGACCGTTGCGGATGACGACGTCGAAGGCCGGCGTGGGTTGCGTTTGCGCGACTTGCGCATGCACCGCACTGGTGATGCCGAGTAATGTGAGCGCGGCGGGGAGAAATCGCATGGAGAGTTCGGCGTTGAATGAGAGCGGACAAAGGAGACATGATGGCTGCGAGCGTCGCTCAGAAACTGGTAGTGCGTGGTTCCGGGAGGCCCAGCAAGAATGTGCAAGGCAATTGATGATCTGGCCAGCTCCGTTCGCTCATGAGAGCAGATTGCGCCGCGCCAGCAGCACCGGTCGACCGGTTGCGATTCCTCACCAGAACGTCATATTAGCAAAAATCCCAACGCCTGCGCCGACTGCATTCGCTCCAACACGCAGCGCCGCAACGCGAGCGAATTTCGCAAAGACATTGAACTGATCGCCGAGCCATGAGTAACGAAACCAATCGCGTGTTGATCAAGCTGCGTCCGTCGAATGGGCTGCGCGCCGCAGAATCGCGCATTCCCATGCGTCCGCTGTACGAAAACTCTCCGTCGAGACAGGTCATGGGCATCGACGCTTCGCCGCAGTGGTATTTGGCGGAACTGTCAGGAGGCAACGCGACTCCCTGGGACCTCGCTCACGACCGCATTGCGGATCAGTTGGGCATTGCAGAGTCGGACGTGATTTTCGCCGAGCCTGATTTAGTGCACGACGCGTTTCTTGATGATGGTGATCGCGCGGTGAGTTCTGGAATGGCTGTTGGCGAAGAGTGCGCAGATACGCCGCAGGATGGAAAGGATGGTAAGAAGATGGGCCAGGGATTTGCGTGGCATCTTGGATCGCAATTCACGCAACTCGCCGATGCACGTAACGATTCCAAATTTGCGGCGCGTCGCACGCGCATTGCGCATATCGATACCGGCTACTTCGGCGCACACGTCACAACGCCTGTCAATATCCGACACGACCTCGAACGGAACTTTGTCGACAAGGACATGGACCGGACGAGCGCTGAAGATCCCAACAACAAAGTTCTCGTTCTCGATAATTCCGGACACGGAACAGGAACCATCAGCGTTCTCGCCGGCAACAAATTCAACGGCATTGAACTCGGCGGGGCCTTCGACGCGGATATTGTGCCGCTTCGCATAGCAGATAGCGTGATGCTGTTGCATACAAGCGCATTTGCCGAAGCGGTGAATTACGCAACAGATATTCAGTGCGACGTAGCAACGATGAGCATGGGTGGGCTTCCGTCCCGCGCGTGGCGCGAGGCAATTGATCGAGCGTACATGGAAGGGTTGTTCATTGTGGCCGCCGCCGGAAACAACGTGCACAGTTTACCAACCAAGCACATTGTGTATCCAGCGCGATATGCGCGCGTGTTGGCCGCGTGCGGCGTGATGAACGATGGCAGTCCGTATGATGGAATCGGTGCGATGCAGGGAAATTTTGGTCCGGATAGCTGTATGGAGACGGCAATGGCCACGTATACGCCGAACATTCCATGGGCGGTGTACGGATGCAAAGACAACGTTCGCCTGAATGGCGAGGGAACGTCCGCCGCAACGCCCCAACTTGCCGCTGCCGCTGCGTTGTGGATCGAAAAATACAAGGATGTGTTGCCGCGGGATTGGCGTCGTGTCGAGGCCGCGCGTAACGCCCTGTTCATGAGTGCTGCGCGCAACGACCAACTCAAGGGCAGGCTTGGCCGAGGCATTTTGCGAGCGATGGACGCGTTGGCAATCAAGCCGGATCTCAATCTCAAACAGTCCAAATCTGATGGCGATTCGTTTGCGTTTCTTCGTGTAATAACCGGACTTGGTATTACCGAAATTCCAACGCGCGAAGATATGTTCAACATGGAATTGATGCAGCGCTATTTAATGAGTGCGGAACTGCAACGTTTGGTGCCCGATCCGGAAGCGATTCAGCAACTTGATCAGAAAACGCTCGCTGCATTCATGGGAGCAATTATTGAAGATAAGAAAGCTTCGCTTGCACTCCGACGTCACGTGGCGTCGCGCTATCCTGTGGCCGCAGGCAAACAATTCGTTCCCGGGGTGGACATTCAGGAAGTAGTTCCTGTCGTGCGCCCCGCTTGTGGCGATCCCCTGCAACTTGATCGCCCGCCGTACCGCCGACTTCGCGCGTATGCGCTTGATCCGAGTCTTTCGAATCGACTGGATACGGCAAGTATCAACGAAGTCACGTTGCAGATTCGCTGGGAAGATTTACAAAAGGCAGGCCCGGATGGCGAATATTTGAACGTCGTTGATAAAGACCCGACGGGTGTTGAGTACAAGGGTGTTGTGCTGGATGATCCTCGGCTATTGGCGCAGGATGGTTGGGCGCCGTCAGAGGGGAATCCGCAGTTTCATCAGCAAATGGTGTACGCCGTTGCGATGCGAACTATTGAGCGCTTCGAACAGGCTTTGGGGCGCCCGGTGATGTGGCGCGCGCGCCCCGATAAGACCGGTGATCCAGACAAGTCGACGTTTGTGCAGCAGCTGGAAGTGCGTCCGCACGCGCTTCGTCAGGCGAATGCGTACTACAGTCCAGCTGATATCGCGTTGCTGTTTGGATATTTCGAAGCATCTGCGGATGATCCCAGTGATCACGTTCCGGGCGCGCATATTTATGCATGTTTGTCGCATGACATCGTTGCGCATGAAACAACACACGCGATTCTCGACGGAATGCACGAACGTTTCAACGACCCGTCAAACCCGGATGTGCTGGCGTTGCACGAAGGATTTGCAGACATTGTCGCGCTGCTGCAGCACATGAGTCTTCCCGAACTGCTTGAAAGCGAAATTGCCAAAGTTCGTGGCGACATCGAAGCGGAGTCGATGCTGGGAAGTCTGGCGTTGCAATTCGGACACGCGATTGGCGGGCGCACTGCGTTGCGCGACGCAATAGGTAGAAAGGAAAACGGAGTGTGGACGCGTTTCCAGCCTGACCCCGAAGATTTGAATCGTCGCCTTACTCCACACTCACGCGGCGCAGTTCTCGTTGGCGCCGTATTCGACGCGTACACGGCTATCTACAAGACTCGCGTCGCAGACTTGCTGCGTCTCGCCACGGGCGGTACGGGCATTCTGGCAAATGGCGCCATTCATCCGGATTTGGTAAAGCGATTGGCGGCCGAGGCGGTGAAGGCAGCAACGCATGTACTCAATATGTGCATTCGCGCTTTGGATTATTTGCCGCCAGTTGATGTGACGTTCTTCGAATACTTGCGTGCACT
>JBDUAX010000146.1:0-9477 GCA_040004455.1 Gemmatimonadaceae bacterium | reverse complement strand
CAACGGCGTGTTGACGGACTGTCATTTGGCGCGGCGGTGTTCACGAATCTCACGCGCGATCATCTCGACTATCATGTCACGATGGACGCGTATCGCGATGCGAAGGCGCGCCTCATCGGACTGCTCGCGAAGGGTGGCACAGCGGTGGTGAATACGGATGACGCTGCGTGGCGCGCGCTGCCGCATGCCGACAAAACGCTCACCTTTGGTTTGAACGTTCAGTCTGACGTCAGTGCACGAAACATTGAATACGCTTCAGACGGCAGTCGATTCTTGCTTGTGAGCGATGGCGGCGCTGTGCCGGTTGCGTTGCCGCTCATTGGAGAATTCAACCTTTCGAATGCGTTGGCCACCGCGGCGACCGCACTCGCACTTGGGTTGCCGTTGGTCGACATTGCCCAACGCCTGGAAAGCGCGCCGCAGATTCCTGGTCGCCTGGAGAAATTGCGCACGGAGCCAACGGTCTTGCGCGATTACTCGCATACCCCTGATTCGCTCGAACGCGCAATTATTGCGGTGCGTCCGTTCGCGATCGCGATCGCGAGTGCGAGCGCGAGTGCGAGTGCAAATTCGAATTTGACTGCGGGCACGCTGACGAGCCGGTTAATCGTGGTGTTCGGGTGCGGTGGCGATCGCGACCGCGGTAAGCGTTCGGTGATGGGTGAGGTTGCCGAACGCTTAGCTGATCACGTCATTCTCACGAGCGACAATCCGCGCACCGAAAATCCCGAACGCATACTCGACGACATTGAAGCGGGAATGAAACGCAAGGATCACGAGCGCATTGAAGATCGCCGCCAGGCGATTGCGCATGCGTTGGAAATTGCGCAACCAAACGACGTGATTCTGTTGGCGGGCAAGGGGCACGAGACGTATCAGATTCGCGGAACGACTTCACACCATTTCGACGAAAAAGAAATTGTCGCTGAATTGTCGGTGGCAAAATGAAGACGGATGACAATGCAAATTCGTTGCCAGCCGGCATTGCGTTCGTACCTGTGCCGTACGTGAAGGCCGACGTTCCGCACTCGTACTGGACCCTTGCGTGCGTTGCAAAGGCGTTGGGTACGGGCCCGAAGGCATCACATGCGTTGGCCGGTGTCTCCACCGATACGCGAGCAATTCGTCGCGGCGACTGTTTCGTTGCACTTGTTGGCGAGAAGTACGACGCGCACGACTTTCTGAATATCGCGAAAGAGCAGGGTGCCGCGGCGTTCGTCGTTTCCAACGCGGCGGCCGCAGTCGGACTTGGCGTGCCAACTTATGTCGTGCCCGACACACTCTTCGCGCTTGGACAACTTGCGACGGCTTGGAGACGCGCATGGTCGCGTCCGGTTATTGCCGTGGCCGGATCAAACGGCAAGACCAGCACGAAAGACATGTTGCGTGCAGCGCTCGGAAGCACCCTTGCCGTGCACGCGACGACGGGCAACCTGAACAATCTGGTTGGCGTACCACTCACGTTGCTCGCTATTCCCGCACATGCTGACGTTGCTGTCGTTGAATTGGGCACCAATATGCCGGGCGAAGTCGCAAGGCTGCGCGCAATTACTGAACCGAACATGGCAGTGCTGACGTCCATTGGCGAGGAGCATTTGGAAGGGCTTGGTGACCTCGCAGGGGTGTTGCGTGAAGAAACCGAAGTTTTTCGCGATGTCGAGTTGGCGATCGTGCCGGCCGCGTATCCCGATGCGGTCGCCATTGCTCGCACGCGCGCCGAGCGGGTGGTGACGACGGGTTTGACTGATGGCGATGTGATGCCGTCAGCGTGGGGGCTTAACGAAGACGGCAGCGGTTGGCTGACTGTCGATGACGTGCGCGTGCAGCTGTCGCTGCGCGGAGAGCATCAGGTTGCAAACGCCGTGTTGGTTATCGCCATCGCGAAGGCGTGCGGCGTGCCACTCGAGCGCGCCGCTGAAGCGCTGCGCACCATGCCGGTTCCCAACATGCGAGGCGTTTGGGAAAGGCTTGGTGATGCGGTGCTGATCAACGATGCATATAACGCAAACCCGGCGTCGGCACGCGCGGCCATCAACCTGCTAAATAGTGTTGGCGAAGGGCGGCAACGTGTTGCCGTTTTGGGGAGCATGCGTGAGCTCGGTGCGACGTCGAAAGCGCAGCACGAAGCCGTCGCCGTTGCGGCGCTCGCGTCGAAAGCCGATTTGATTGCAGCGGTTGGTGATTTTGCTGCGGCCTTTACAACGGTTGCACCGAACGACGCGCGCGTTGTGTTCGCGCCTGAGTTTGAAAATCTTTGGACTTTGCTTGAGCCGCGCCTCAGGCGCAACGCAGTCATCTTGTTGAAGGCATCACGAGGCGCAAAGATGGAGCGCCTGGTTCCATTTCTCACCGCCTGGGCGAATAAGTAAGTGCTTTATTATTTGGTGCAGATACTCGCGCGAGGAACGCGTGGTCCGAATCTGTTCAGCTACATCACCTTTCGATCGGCCGGCGCGTTTGTCACTGCGCTGCTGATTTCGCTGCTGTTAGGCCCGGCCATTATCAGGCAACTCAAGAAAATGTCCGTGCGACAGGGTGTGCGTGACGGCACTCCAGACACGCACAAGGTGAAGGGCGAAACGCCAACGATGGGCGGGCTGATTATTCTGGCCGCATTGTTTGTACCGACATTGTTGTGGGCGCGTCTCGACAATCGGTACGTGTTACTCGCCATGGGTGTGACACTCTGGATGGGCGCGATCGGTTTTCTCGACGATTATCTGAAACTTCGCCAGAAGCGCCTCGGACAGAAAAACGAAGGATTGGTCGAGCGGTACAAGCTGGCCGGACAAATAACCTGCGGCGTAATACTCGGCGTGGTATTGTGGCGCTTTCCAATTTCGGAATGGGCGGGCGCGTCAACCACGCTTCCGTTCTTCAAATACGTTCTGCTCGTTCCGCTGTCTGCAGGCTTTGCATGGCTCTACGTGCCGTGGGTGACGTTCATTCTCACTGGGGTCAGCAACGCAGTGAATTTGACGGATGGATTGGACGGACTCGCCGCTGGGCTCATGGCAATCGCTATGCTGACACTTGGAGTGTTCGCGTACCTGCTCGGTCGCTTCGATACGTCGAATGCACTCCTGCTTATCTATATGCGCGGCTCGGGAGAGCTAACAGTATTTTGCGCGGCGACTGTTGGCGCCTGTCTTGGATTCTTGTGGTACAATGCACATCCCGCCGAGGTGTTCATGGGAGACACGGGCTCGCTAGCGCTAGGCGGCGCTATGGGATCGGTATCGATTCTTCTGAAAAGCGAACTCCTCTTGGTATTTCTCGGTGCAGTGTTCTTTGCCGAAACTGCTTCTGTAATTATTCAGCGAGGGGTTTTCAAATATCGCCTCAAGAAATACGGTCGCCCTTATGCTGAAGCGAATCGTGTTTTCCGAACGGCTCCGCTGCATCATCATTTTGAAAAGATCGGTTGGAAGGAAACGAAAGTCGTGGTTCGTTTCTGGATTCTTGGAATTCTCTGCGCCATTCTCGCACTCAGCACACTCAAACTTCGCTGAACGTGGCCAACGAATCGATTTTCGGCGGCACGGACATTTCAACTAGCGAACCGCTTCGCGGGTTGGCTTTGTCGGCGCATGTCGCTGGGCTGCTTGCAAATGGAAAAAAACAATTCGCGGTGCTCGGACTTGGTTTGAGTGGGGAGTCGGTTGCGAAGTTGCTTCAGGCAAACGGCGCGATGGTATATGCGTCCGACCTCTCGAAGTCCAAAGAAGTACAGGAGGCCGCTTCACGACTCAACGTCATAGGAATTGACGCAGAATATGGTGGACACGATCTCACTCGCATTGCGCGCGCGAGTTGCGTCGTCGTAAGCCCCGGAATTCCGCCGGGGGTGCCGCCCCTGGTTGCTGCCACGAAGACTAACACTCCAGTTGTGAGCGAAGTTGAAATCGCGCTGCAATTGAAGCCCGGCACGCCGTATATCGCAGTTACGGGCACCAACGGCAAAACAACAACGACATCGTTGATTGCGCATCTACTGCGCGCGCTCGACAAAAACGCCGAAGAAGCGGGCAACATCGGCACACCGGTTTCTGAAATCGCGTTGCGCGAGACCGCACCAGAGTGGATGGCGCTCGAGCTCTCGTCATTTCAGCTGCACGACACGCCGAGTGTGCGGCCAACAGTGGGCGTGCTGACGAACTTGAGTCCCGATCATCTGGATCGCTACGACAATGACGTCAACAAATACTACGCCGACAAGATGTTGATGTTTGAAAACGCCAACAGTGACTCACGTTGGGTATTGCCGGCCGAAGGTTCGCCAGTTGTCGAGATGACGAACAGTTTGATGGGGCACACATACAGGTTTTCTACCCAGCGTTCTGACGTCGAGGGGTATCTCGATCGCGCGCGCGGGCAGCTGGTTGTGTTTGGTGAGGCACTGGCACCGCGCGCTGATTTTCCGCTCTCCGGAGATCACAACGTCGCGAATTTGCTGGCCGCGTTGCTCGCGGTGATGTCCGCTCATCCGTCGCACGCAACACCCGCCGCACGCGTACGTCTCGCCGCAGCCGTCCGCACGATCACGGCGTTGCCTCATCGCATTGAACCAGTTGCCGACATCGAGCACGTGCTGTGGCTGAACGATTCGAAGGCCACCAACGTCTCATCGACATTCGTCGCAATTGCCGGCATGACTCGCCCAACAATACTGTTGCTTGGCGGGCGACACAAAGGCGAGCCCTACACCGCGCTGGCCGAACCATTGTTGATGAACGGCAAGGCGGTCATCGCGTTTGGTGAATCGGCACAACGTATTTACGACGATTTGCATCCGCTACTCAAGAAACGCGTGCCAGTGCACCTCATGGCCAAAGAGTCATTTGCCAAGGTCATGAAGGAAGCGCACAAAATCGCCGAAGCGGGTGACGTGGTTTTGTTGTCACCGGCGTGCTCAAGTTATGACATGTTTGCGAACTACAAGGAGCGCGGGAAAACGTTCGCCGAGCTGGCGAAGGGAAAACTATGAGCGACGCGGTTGCGATAAAGCAAACGGGAATTCGCGAACGCTGGCGCATGGGCGTTGAAGCCCGCGCGCTGTTGCTCGTAACGGCTTGCTTGCTCGCGTTCGGGTTGGCCGTTTTGTACAGCGCGAGTGCGCTCGCTGTATCCAAGGGCGTTCCATATGAGAGTTATTTTTTCACGCGCCAAATTCTGGGCGCGTTAGTTGGTTTTATTTTTTTCGCAGTCGCCGCGAAAGTGAACGTGGAAGTGTGGCGGAAGCTCGCCTGGCCCCTGATGATCGCGAGCATTTTGATGATGCTCCTGATCGTACTGCCGTGGACACACTCCATCGCTCCGGTTGTGGGCGGTTCGCGCCGTTTTTTGAAAGGGGGGTCGCTGCAGCCGTCTGAATTCGCAAAACTTGCGGTTGTTATTTGGACTGCAATGCTGCTTGTGAAGAAAGGGGACGCAGTGAAGCGCTTGGGCAAGGGCCTCGTCCCGTTTCTGCTCGTGATTGGCGTGCTCAGTGAATTGGCTATGCTTGAACCGGATTTGTCTGTTGCGGCCACATTTTGTTTACTCAGTGCGCTTCTTCTGTTCGTCGCCGGTGCGCGCGTGTCGCATTTCATTTTGCTCGGCGCGTTGGCGCTGCCGTTGGTAATTCAGCAGGGGTGGCAGCGTCCATATGTGAAGGAACGCATGCGCAGCTTCTTTGCAAAGGAAAGCAATCAGCAAACGCTCAACGATCCGAGTGCTGCCGTCTCCGATCAACAACGCCAGGCGTTGATTGCCATCGGGTCGGGGAGAATTTTAGGCGTCGGCTTTGGCGAGGGAAATCAGCAGCGTGGATGGACGCCACTCGCCTACAACGACTTCATCGCGTCCGTTATTGGCGAAGAATTTGGTTTTGTTGGCATCACGGCGGTGACGTTGGCGTTTGCCGTGTACGGGTGGTTGGGTTTTCGAATAGCGCGCAAAGCGCGGTCTCCGTTTGCCGAGCTGCTGGCGGTAGGATTGACATTTACAACGGTCTTTACCGCGTTCGTGCACATCGGTGTTTGCATTGACCTTTTACCAAACACTGGATTGACGTTGCCCTTCATGTCCGGTGGAAGGTCAAATCTGGTGCTGACTCTGTTGATGACCGGAATGCTCATCAACATCGGGAGCGAAAAAGAACGCGTGTATGGTGCGACCGCGACCGATCCCATGGCGCCGTTGCCCGCGTGAGCTACGTGCCGGTTGGAATGAAAGCCAGCCAGATCTTCTTCGCGGGTGGTGGCACTGGCGGGCACTTGTATCCTGCGCTCGCAATCGCGCGTGAAGTCGAACGCCAATCGTCGGTGCGCGCGTACTTTATTGGCGCGAAGCGTGGCATCGAACACGACATTCTTCCAACGACAGAATTTCCGCATTCGCTGCTTGACTTGCATCCACTCTATCGTCGCACACCGTTCAGCAATTGGCGCACGGTCGTCGGCGCAATTTCGGCGTGGCGTGCCATTGGAAAATTGTCGAAGCAAGATTGGCCGCTCGCAGTTGTCGGTACGGGTGGTTACGCCGCGGGTGTCGCGTGTGCGTGGGCGCGTTCAAAGAAAGTGCCGTTGTTCCTGCACGAATCAGACAGCAATCCTGGCCTCACCACTCGACAATTTTCAAAAGCAGCGAGCGCAGTGTTTCTGGGCTTCCCTGAAGCTCAAAATCTTCTGACGTTAGGCGCCGACACGTTGGTATTTCCCATGGGATGTCCAATTGCCCCGCCACCGGAAAACGCACCAACTCGACTGAGCGCGCGACGCGCCTGGGGGTTGCCCGACAACGCGTTCACTGTGCTCGTCGTCGGTGGCAGCCAGGGTGCGCGAGCGTTGAACGAAGCCGTGGCAGCGTGGTGCAAGGACGGACTTCCACCGAACGTTGCGCTCATTTGGGCAACGGGAAAAGCACAATCGGAATCGTTCACGCAATACGAAGGCAACATGACGCGAGTGCGTCCGTACCTCTCACCGATTAACGACGCGTACGCTGCGGCCGACCTGGCAGTCACACGCGCGGGGGCGAACACCATTGCGGAGTTGTGTGCATGGGGCATTCCAGCAGTGTTGGTGCCATTGCCAACTGCCGCGCAAGATCACCAAACGCACAATGCGCGCGCACTCGAAGCCGCTGGCGCTGCAATTCATTTGCCGCAATCAGAGCTCACCGCGCATTCACTCGACGCGATGGTTCGCGAACTGCGTGATCGGCCAGCGATCATGATGAACATGGCGCAAACTGCAATTCTGCGCGGCCGACCAACCGCCGCCGCCGACATTGCGCGCCAGATTCTTTCGATGATTGCCGCATGAACAACGATCACAGCAACAGCGCGAGTGCCGCGTCGGTATTTCAGCTGATCGACACGTCGGACGCGCGCCCGGTACACTTCATCGGCATTGCGGGAGCTGGCATGAGTGCACTCGCGGAATTGTTTGTTCGTCGCGGTGCGAAGGTGCAGGGTACCGACTCCAATCCGGCCGGCGCCCCCGACCTCACGCAACTGGGCATCAAAGTGTCGGTGCATAATGCGAGCATCGTTTCGCGCGCGCGTGCCGTTGTTTATTCGTCGGCGATTCCAAAAACGCATCCTGAAATGGTCGCGGCGCGCGAACTGGGAATTCCACTCGTGCGTCGTGCCGAGGCGTTGGCCCAAGCCGTTAGCGGCGGTGCGCTCGTGGCGATTGCCGGTACGCACGGCAAGACCACAACTACCGTAATGACGACCGAAGCGCTGGCGGCGGCCGATCGAAATCCGACAGGGGTCGTTGGTGGTCGCGTTGGGCGCTGGAACGGCAACTTGCGTCTGGGTGGCAACGACACGTTCGTAGTGGAAGCCGACGAATACGACCGCTCGTTTCTTGCACTGACCCCAACGGTTGCCGTTGCACTGAATGTCGAAGCCGATCATCTGGACATCTACACCAATCTGGCAGACATCAAAAGCGCTTTTGAAAAATTCATCGCACCAGCGCGCTACGTGGTACGCTGTGCGGACGACGCGGGTGCGATGTCGTTGCGCATCGGCGCGGCTCATGAAGTTATTGCGTACAGCGCAACCGTTCCGAATGAAGCGCCAGCGCCGACTTCGGCCAATGCGCGCGTGGTTGCGCGTGACATTGACTTCACCGCGACCGGTTCAAACTTTCGCGTGTTCTTCGACCAAGAAGACCTGGGCGTCGTGGAGTTGTTCGTTCCGGGAATTCACAACATTCGCAACGCACTCGCGGCACTCGCCAGCGGTCTCGCACTTGGCTGCGACTTTGGCAAAATGCGCGATGGTCTCGCGCAATTTCACGGCGTGGAACGTCGCTTTCAAAAACTCACGAGTGCGAACAATAGTGGCTCCAGTGCAACGGGAATCGCGAAGGCTCGTTTGTTGAACGTCGAGGTGATCGACGACTATGCGCATCATCCGACCGAAGTTTCGGCCACAATTTCTGCCGCACGCGCTATGTATCCGGGGCGTCGGCTCGTCGTTGCGTTTCAGCCGCACCTGTATTCGCGCACTCACGACTTGCATCGCGAATTCGCGGAGGCACTTTCCAACGCCGACGTCGTATATCTGTGCGACATCTACGGCGCGCGCGAACAGCCCATTGCTGGAATTACGTCGGCACTTATTGGGGATCTGCTTTCAAAAAGCCAACTCGCATGGGTCGGTGCGCGCACTGAAGTTGCGAGCGCGATTGTGCTGGGCACCAAACGCAACGACGTAATCATCACGATGGGCGCTGGCGACATCACGAAAACCGGGTACGAACTCCTGGAACGATTCGGCCGAGTGGCCAACGCCGCAATCGAAACAAAGATCGACGCGCAGAATGGCTAACGCGAAAGCCGACGAGCTCGAAGTGGCCGAACGCCCGCGCTGGTTGCGTTGGCTTTTACGCACGCTGTTTGGAATACTTTCAGTCTCGGTGTTGTCGACTCCATGGTGGGCGCCACTCACGCTCGCGAAACTCGACTTCTTTCGCGTGCGCAAAGTGCAGTTCGAAGGCATTCGTTATGCCAGCGCATCTGAACTCCTTGCGACGCTCGCACTTGATAGCACGGCATCCGTGTGGGACGATCTCGACGCCTATACCACACGTCTCGCTAAGCATCCTATGGTGCAGTCTGCTGACATCACGCGCACGCTGCCTTCCACAGTAGTGGTTACGATTGTCGAGCGCACACCCGTGGCGCTCGTGACCATGAACGGCATGCTCAATCCCGTTGATGCCAACGGCAACACTCTGCCTATCGACGCGGCGCAAAGGGTTATTGACGCGCCCATCGCGACTTCTGCTGATACAACAACGCTTCGATTTCTCGATGCGCTTCGAACCGAGTCGCCCCGCATGTACGCGCGAGTCATCGAAATTCGTCGCGTGGCCAGGCACGAACTGTTGATTCAGCTCAAAGGCATGCTCGTCCGTACTCGAGACGACGTGACCGTGGCCCGTCTTGAAGACATATTACGCGTTGAGGAATCCCTAG
>JBDUAX010000569.1:0-2829 GCA_040004455.1 Gemmatimonadaceae bacterium | reverse complement strand
CCCTGGGAAGACATGCCGGCGATGGTGAAGAATTCTCCGCTCGACAAAATCAACGAGATGCCCGCGAAGAGTGTGCTCGTTGAAATCGGTGGTGAAGATCCCACGGTCGATATGCGGCAAGGTGTTGAGTTTTACAACTACGCGCGCCGCGCCGGAAAGAACGTGGTGATGCTGTTGTATCCGGGAGAGGGACATTCGCTGGGCAAGAAGGAGAATGCCATCGATTACGAGCGCCGCATTCTTCAATGGTTTGGGCATTATCTGAAAGGCGAGCCGGCAGCCAAGTGGATTACCGAAGGTCAGACCTGGCAGGACCGCAAGAAGGTGCTGGACGCGAACAAGTAGGATCACTGGTTTGTCTCAGTACTGAACTAGGTAGTACTACCGTATTGCAGGGCCTGCTGTATTTATCTAAGCTCTGAGATAAGTAAGGCGAGCGAGTATACTCTTGAAAAAGCGCCTCTGCCCTTACCGGCTGGGCGCTTTTTTGTCGCTGCCACCACCTATTTCACCGAGCCGAAAGTATCCATGTCCACCGCGATTCCGACGCTGCCAATCGCCGTTTTTCATGAGCACACTGAGTGGTTCCGCCCGTTGTTCGCCGAGTTTGAGCGACGCGGAATTTCGTACGTGAGAATTGATGCTGCGAAGCATGTGTACGACCCGAGTGATCGCGCAAAACGTTGGAGTTTGGTGGTGAATCGCGCGAGTCCCTCGGCGTACATACGCGGTAATGGTGGCGCGACTTTTCATACGTTGCACTGGTTGAAGCATGTCGAAGCGCTCGGCATTCCGGTGGTGAATGGCAGCGAAGGATACGGCGTCGAGATTTCGAAATCGCATCAACTGGAACTGATGGAGCAGTTGGGCGTGCCGTATCCGCGCTCGCGCGTGATCAACAATCCGGAGCTCGCGCTTGAAGCGTCAAAGGGTTTTCGCTTTCCAGTGTTAGTGAAGGCGAATATCGGCGGAAGCGGCGCGGGCATCGTTCGTTACGAATCATCGGCGGCAATTCAAGCGGCGATCGATGCGGGCACCATTCCAATTGGCCTCGACGGCGTCTCGCTGGTGCAGGAGTCCGCACCACTGCGCGATGGACACATTACGCGCGTGGAAGCACTCGACGGAAAATACTTGTACGCGATTGACGTGTATCCCGACGTTGGCTCGTTCGACCTGTGCCCCGCAGATGCTTGCCAGACAACCGACGGCGCCGAACTCGTTCGTGGTGCGTGCGCCGTGGATGCGCCGAAGAACGGTCTCAAAGTTACGAAGGGCCATGCGTTGCCAGAGATGATCGATGCAATTGAGCGCATTGTGCAAACGGCGGGCATCGACATTGGTGGCGTTGAGTATCTGATCGACGATCGCGACGGGAAACCGTACGTGTACGACATTAACGCGTTGTCAAATTTTGTGGCCGACGCGCCGCGCGTAATCGGGTTTGACCCGTGGGTGAATTTCGTCGACTATCTCGTGTCGCGCGCGACTGCAGAAGATGCCGAAATCGAGAGCGACTTGCTCGCAACGACGGGGGCCAGCGCCTGATGCGATACGGATATTGGCTTCCCGTGTTTGGTGGATGGTTACGCAACGTTCCTGATGAGGGGATGGAGGCGAGTTGGCCGTACATCGCCAAACTGGTGCGTCGAAGTGAGGAGTTGGGTTACGATCTCACGCTCATCGCCGAACTCTTCCTGAATGACATCAAGGGCGCAGATGCGCCGGTGATGGATGCGTGGTCGACGGCGGCAGCACTCGCCGCGATTACGTCGCGCATTGAGTTGATGGTGGCCGTGCGTCCGACATTTCATCAGCCGGCAATTCTTGCGAAGCAAGCGGCGAACATCGATCAGATTTCGAATGGCCGCTTGTCGCTGAACGTGGTGTCGAGTTGGTGGAAGGGTGAAGCAACGCGCTTTGGAATTCCTTTTGATGATCACGACGATCGCTATGCGCGCACCGCCGATTGGCTGAAGGTGATTGACGGTTGCTGGCGCAAATCGCGGTTCACGCATGCGGGGCCGTACTACAACGTGGCGGAGACAATTGTTGAACCGAAGCCGGCGCGCCGTCCGCGTCCGACGATTTACGCGGGCGGTGAGAGTGAAGCGGCGCGTTCGCTCATTTCTGCGCAGTGCGATGCGTACGTCATGCACGGTGATCCGGTTGAGCGCATCGCAGGACGCGTGACGGACATGAAGAATCGCCGCGAGGCGCTGAACGAATTGCGCGCGAAGCGCGGCGAGCCCGAGCTTCCGCCAATGTCATTTGGCATGGCAGGGTACGCGATTGTGCGCAATACGGAGGCCGAGGCGCGCGCCGAGCTCTCGCGCATTACGAACGTAAGTGAGGGCTCGCCGCAGTATCACTCGTATCAGGACTGGGTGAAGCACACCCAGCTTGAGACGACGTTGGCGCTTGAGGAGTACGCAGTGTCGAATCGTGGTTTGCGCGCGGGTTTTGTTGGCACGCCGGAGCGTGTGGCCGAGCGTATTGATGCTTACAAGCGTGCGGGTGTGGATTTGCTGCTGTTGCAAAGCAGTCCGCAGTTGGAGGAGATGGAGCGTTTTGCGGAGACGGTGATGCCGCTGGTTGAATCGGGGAAACGAGTGGCGCAGGCGGCGTAACTGCTATTGTTGAGCGGTTCAACACAATCCAGAATTCGAGATGCTATACGATCACGAACTCCGGATTTGTTGCGTACACCAGCGAGCCGAATCTTTGCAATTCGTGCACGATTGCTGCAGACCCGTCACTGTCTTTCTCGAGCACCACACGAACGTGATCTCGTGATTCGAGTTTGTTCAGAAAATTCGAGAGCGGTTC
>JBDUAX010000145.1:0-9542 GCA_040004455.1 Gemmatimonadaceae bacterium | reverse complement strand
CAAAAGGAACAACGCAAATGCTTGTCGTGAGACATGTCGTTTCGGTGCTATTGGCTGCGCGTTGGCAAGAAGAAGCCGAGGTCCGCCGAACGGCAAAGGTACTCGCTGAACCGTAGGACGTAAGCGCGGGGACAGGGCAGGGTCAAGCGAATGAAAGTTTCGGCAGCATTACGGAGAACCAGGAGCCTGAAACGCGAGCGGCGGGGCCATTCCGGCACCGCCGTCACATTGTGAGAAATTGCCGGAATACGGCAATCTGTTTGCTTCCCGATCAGGGCTTGACGGCCGCCGTTGCAAGTTCCGCTTCGTGTGATACCACGAAGTCCACAAGTCCGTAATTCTTAGCTTCTTCGGCCGACATGTAACGATCACGATCGGTGTCGCGCTCGATCTGTTCCACCGGGCGACCTGAATGTTTGCCCATCAACTCGTTCATCTTGGCACGCAAATACAGAATTTCCTTGGCCTGAATTTCGATATCCGTTGCCTGACCGCCGCCGCCGCTCTGGTGCGGTTGATGGATCATGATACGAGCGTGCGGCAGAGCGCTGCGCTTGCCCGCGGCGCCCGCGCACAGCAGAAATGAACCCATGCTCGCAGCCATTCCCATGCAGGTAGTGTGCACAGGGGCCTTGATGAACTGCATGGTGTCGTAAATAGCCATGCCGGAAGACACGCTGCCCCCCGGCGAATTGATGTACAGGTGGATTGGCTTGTCCGGATTATCTGAATCCAGAAAGAGCAATTGCGCAATGATGACGTTCGCCACGTCGTCATTGATTGGGGTGCCCAGAAACACGATGCGGTCCATGAGCAAGCGCGAGAAAATGTCGTACGTGCGCTCACCGCGGCTTGACCGTTCGATGATGTAGGGCGTGTAAAGCGTTGCCATAAAAACCTCTTATGCAGTTTTCTTGCAGTTGTGCGCGACCTGATGAAAAATCAGGAAGCGCTGACGGAATTGCGTTCGAGCAACCAGGCAAACACGCGCGATTCGGTGATTTCGCGCTCGATTTCGTTGAGACGTCCGCTCTTTTGTAACTGAGCGTACACTTGCCCCGGGTTCGCGTTCTGCGCCGCAGCAATTTCTTCAATGCGCGCATCCACATCGACCGACGTTGCCACCAACTTCTCGCGTTCGGCCAACGTGTCGATCACGAGATCCCGGCGAACCTGCCGTTCAGCCATCGAACGGAACTCCGTAGCAAAACGATCCTTTTCCGATTCGGGCACTTGATACATCTGTGCGTATCCATCGACTAACTGCTTCACCCACGAATTCGGCACCTCGAACGGGTTCGCTTCGATCACTTGCTCAATAAGCTTGCCACGAACTTCGGCGTCGGCCTCGCGGCGAGCATGATCGCCCATGTCCGTACGAACTGCTTCGCGGAGTGCATCAATGGTGTCAAAATCACCCATTTCACGGGCGAAAGTGTCGTCCAAAGCCGGCAGTGATTTGCGTTTGATGTCGTTGACAGTGACGCGAACCATCTTGTTGATATTCCGCTGCGCTTCGTCAGGGAAATCTTCCGGCCAGCGCACATTGCGTTCGACTGTTTCACCCGGCTTGGCTTCCATGATCAGCTCTTCGATGCCAGCGATGGCCTGTCCGCCGCCCAGCGTCAACTTGTATTCCTTGCCCTCGGGGAGTTGGCCATTCTCGTCCGCGGTGGCCAGGAGCACCGTCACCATATCGCCTGGTGCGGCCTTGTCCTCGACTGGCGCCCAGTTGGCTTTCTGCTCGCGGAGTTTTTCGAGTTGTTCGCCAATGGCCTCATCATTCACCGGGACTTCGCGGCGGTCGATCGTAAAGCCGTCGGTCTTTTCGAGCTTGAGCTCGGGACGCAGTTCGCAATGGAGCTCGAATGAAATCGGCTCCCCCGGGACGTCCTTCAAATCGTGGATATGAGGCTGCGTGGCGAGCTTCAGGTTCTCTCGGCCAACGGTCTCCTTGTACGCTTCCTGAACCAGGGCTTCGATGGTTTCCTGGTGGATGGCGTCCGCAAAGCGCTTGCGAACCATGGCCGCCGGCGCCTTGCCTGGACGAAAGCCCGGAAGGCGAGCCTGGGTGGCGTATTTTTTAGCGGCCTTTTCTTCGAATTCGGTAACCGTGGCCACTGGGATGGAGATCTGCAAACGGCGCGAGATCCCGGTGGACTCGGTGGGGGTAATCGTAATGTCCATTATCTGAGCTGGGGAGACGAAGCGCGGCGTGACCACTGAACAGTGCCGCCAATATGGAAAGCTAACCGCACCGTAAGGGCGTTGGGAGCGGCCAATTGGGGGAGAGTTCTAGTGACTTGTCCCAATCAAGTCGGCGACAATCTTTCCCGATGCGATAACCCCCGGCAATCCGGCACCCGGATGCGTGCCTGCCCCACAAAAATAGAGGTTGGGAATGTCCGGACTGACGTTGTGTGGTCGCAGATACGCGGATTGTAACAGAGTGGGCTCCGGGCCAAATGCGCTTCCGAGATAACTGTTGAGGGTCTGCTCAAAGTAGCGCGGATCGATTCGGCGTTCGGTGACGATGTGCGATTGCAAATCGGGCAAATAGTTGTTTTCAAGATATTGCATGATGCGATCGCGATATCTCTGACTCACGCGTTCCCAATCAACGTTGCCACCCAAATGCGGAACCGGTGACAAGACATACCAGCAATCGTGTCCCGGTGGCGCGAGCGAGGGGTCCGTTGCCGTTGGTCGATGCAAATACAACGAGAAGTCTTCGGCGAGAATTTTTCGCTCAAAAATGTCCTCCAACAATTCCCTGTAGCGCGGGCCCATCAGAATTTCGTGATGCGCCGTGTCTGGATATTGCTTGTCGGTGCCGAAATAAATGACAAACAACGACATCGAATATCGCAGGTTAGCAATTTTCCTGTCACGCATTTTCGGTCGCGCCCATTCGGGAACGAGCGCGCGTGTTGCCTGTGCGACGTCGCCATTGCAAACAACTGAGTCCGCCGCAATGCGTTCGCCGCCCTTTAGAGTTACTCCGGTCGATTTATTGCTCACACGATCAATATCGATCGCACTGACTTCGCAATTGAGTCTAAGCGTTCCACCCAATGATTCAAGCAAATCAGCCAATGCCTGAACCAGCGCGCCGGTGCCGCCCATCGCGAACCACACACCCCACTGCTGTTCGAGTGTGTGAATGAGCGCGTAAATCGACGACGCGCGAAAGGGATTTCCACCAACAAGCAGCGGATGAAACGAAAATACCTGTTTCAGGCGCGGGTCACTGATGAAGCGATCCACATACGCTGCGACTGATCTGTCGGCGCGCAAACGAACGAGATCGAACAACACCTTCAACATCGACGAAGGCGTCAGAAACGGTTCATCAAGCAACGCCATTCCCGTTTTGAAAATCTCTTCTGTGCTTTTCAGAAAACGATTGTAGCCGTCAACATCGCGACCATCACTGAATGCACGAACCTGCTCGATCAACTCCGCGCGGTTGGAGTTGTAGCGAAACACCGATCCATCATCAAACCGGATGTTGTAAAACGGATCGAGTTGCTTGAGCGTGATGTGGTCCTCGCTGCGCTTGCCGGCCAATTCAAACAGTTCTCGAATGAGCCACGGTGCCGTGATAATTGTCGGCCCTGCATCGAACTTGAAACCGTCCTGTTCAAACACGTACGCACGACCGCCAGGCTTGTCGAGTTTTTCGACAATTGTGACGCTGTGTCCTTGCGCCTGTAAACGAATCGCGGCTGACAAACCACCGAAGCCACTGCCAATAACGACAATCTTCATGAACGCGCGCTGATTTCAGCGGTTCGTGGCACGCTTCGAGCGAATCGCCAACAGCAAAGGTAAACCCATAGCGATGGTGCCGAGTATGCCGGCTAACACCATGTCGCGGCGAAAGCAGATGGCGATGGGAAGCAATCCGTTGGCCGCATACAGCCACAATGGAAATTTCGACGGAGAAATTTTGCCCGTCCACGTCGACGGCGGTATAATTGTCAGCATCGCACGCGCGACAATTATTCCTGTGAAGAGCCAACCCAACCAGTTGGTGAGTGGCATGCCAAAGAAGAACGGCGTGCCGATGAATTGCACGAATGCCGATCGACTGGTGAGATCAGGAACATGCCACACCCAATGTGTAGTGCTGACCATCGCCGGATCCATTGAGACGTCCCAGGCAGTCAACACAAAACCGCCCACAAACGCCCACCACCAGCGATTGCGATTGTCATCAGTTGCCGGAAGCAATCGACCGCAAATTGCGAGCGACGCCATCAGCATGTAAAACCACGATGTAGGAATGTTGAATGGCACGAGGCCCGCGATGCGATAGCCGAGTTGCGTTGTGTAGCCGTACACGCCGAACGGATAGCCCGTGCTTGTTCCGGTGAGCTCGCTGCTCAGCGACAAAACAAAACTCACTAGAAACACCAACAGTGCGCGCCGGGCGCCAACGGCCCACGCCAGGAATGAAAGTCCCGATAACGCGCCTATTACAACCGTTGTTTGTCCACCCCAAACCATGTTGAACGCAAGAATTTTCTGATTTTGGGGAGTCGACAACCACGCGGGAAAGGGCGGAGATAGAAACGTGGCAAACGCGAAGGCGGAGAATGCGCTCAGCGCCGCATGAATGACGAGCGCAATGGTCGCGACGCGCAAATACAAATTGCGCCGATCAGCGAGTTCGCCGTTGGCGACGCCGCTTGACGATTCGAATTGCAGTGAATGCGCCGTCATGATTGACGAACGTAGTTCATGGGTGGGCCGTTGGGGCGTTCTTCCCACCAGAGTCCTGTGCCATCGACTGGTGAAGTGTCGTCAGCACGAAAGCGCCACGCGTCCCAAAGAATTCCAACGCGTGTCAAACGTCCAACCCGTGCACGCGACGTAATTGTGTCGTAGTTCTGTTCCTCGATGGCTGAAAGAATTCCCGCGTAACCAGTCGCGCACGCCGTTGCACAACGCTGTGCGTCGCGCGCAAGCAACGAAATTCCAGGCGTTGCCACGCGATATAGCGACCGTGCGCGAGCAATTTCGAAAACCATCAGGTGTCGCCACCGATGGTCGCGACACAAGTCGGCGTTGTTCAGCACGTCATCGGGTGTCAAACCAAACAGGGCGAGGTCGGCGTGTGGCAAGTAGCAACGATCGCGCGCGGCATCTTCGCCAACGTCTCGCAGAATATTTGTCAGCTGCATGGCAACGCCAAGTGTGCGTGCATATCGCACAGCGCGTTCGCGTGACTGACTGCCATCGGGAACGCCAAAGACATGCGTGCACATTTCGCCAACCGAACTTGCAACGCCCTGACAATAGGCTTCGAGAGCAAGCCAGGTCTCGTAATGCGGCGCGCGCAGATCGCGTGCGACACCGTCAAGCAATTCGTGCAACGGCTCCCCCGGAACCTCATACTCGCGAATCACGCGCGCGACTTCGCGAAATACCGGCCCTGAGCCGCCGCCGGCAAGCGCGTCGTCGAGCTGATTCTGGTAGCGATGGAGTTGTTGCGCGACAAGCGCCGATTTTTCGCGAGGCGTGGAATCAACGAGATCGTCCGCGATTCGACAGAATGCATATAGGGCAAAGGCGGCACGCCTTTTTGCGGGCGGCAACAATCGCGCCGCGAGGGCGAAGGTGCGTGCGTGCAGCCGCGAGATTCGTTCACAATGCAGCGCGTCGGCCGTGCTTTGCGGCCTGGTCACCGAACGAAACCGGCTGGGTGGTGCACTGAATTAGGGGAGCGCTGGTTCACTTGGGGAAGGTGGCCTCAGACCGCTCGACTGTCAATTTAAGTTGACACTAATAATGGTCAGAAAATCACCAATGTTTCTTTTATAGGTGCTTGCCGCGGTGGATCATGTAGCAGATGGCGGCGGCTGGCAGAGAATAGACAATGGCTGTGCTCAAATTGCTCAGTACATAACCCACTTCCCGGCCAAAGCCGCCAGTCATGCCCAGCGCAAGCAGAATCGGGACCAGGCTCGTGAATGGCGCGAGCAGGGAACCGCGACTTTTGATGGCGCTTGCAACGGACAGTACGGCGGGCACAAAGTGCAGGAACAACCCCGAATACGTGATCGCAATTTCAAGTCGCAGGTATGCAAAGTTGAAGAAAACAGCGACCATGAAAAACACGATGGCCAGTTTGGTGTTTGGCGCGCTTGTGTTTGCGGTTGTTGATTGCGTTTCCGTTCTGGTCGCGAGCGGTTCTTTGGGTTGTGTATTTCGATTGAGGTCCGTTTCCGTTTCCGCAGTTGAGCGCGTTTCCGGATTCGCCTCAAAGAGTTTGTTCAACCCTTTCACCAGGCGATTGAGATGATCGCCCAAGTCGCGGCCGGCGCGAATTTCTGTCGCGTTTCGAAAGGTCAATTCACGCAACGGTTCCGGCAAATCCTGCTCGCGCGGCATTGTCGCGTTTCCTACGAGCACCGGAATAACAGGAATATTTCGTTTCAATGCTGCTTCAACTTCAATGCGCACGAAATCTGACGGATCATCAATGCGCCGCGCGCTCGTTTGCGGGTTGGTGGCCGCCCAGTTGTCGCCGATCACCGCGATCAGCACATCACACCTGGAAACTGCGTCATCGAGATGCTTTCGGAAATCCATCCCGAGTGGCACGCTGTCGATGTCCATGAAAATCGAATCGCGCGCGAAATGTTCTTCAAGCTTTTCGCGAATGGTGGCGGTGACGTAAGCGCTGTCGTCACGGCGATACGAAACAAAAATCTGTCGTCGTGGCATGGCCGAATTTACTTGTTCGGCATCGCCAGAAATTTCTCAACTTCGGGCCACACCAATTCCGGTCGCTCGGCGTACGTGAAGTGTGCAGCGCGCGGCACCTTGAACAATCGCGCATTCGGAAAAGCAGTCGTCCACTCTTCGACAAGATCCATCGGAATTGCTTCCTGTTCGCCATGAACGATGAGCACCGGCGCCTTCACGACTTTCGCGCTGTCGCGCAAATCCCAATCGCCGTAGGAACCCATTACGCGACCGTTCGTTGTGCGAAGACCAAAGCGAATGCCTTTTGGATCGGACGCGCACAAATCAGATTTCACCAATGACAACGTGCGTTCCGGTTCGGCCAATCTCGGCTTCATGGCCTCCCCCCAATACGCTTTGCAGGCCGCGCGTGCGTCTTGTGTCGTATCGGAAAGCATTTTGTTTGCGGCAGCCATGCGCACGCGCGAGGCGCTGTCCATGCGCGCATTCAGTGCTGGGCCAAAGCGTGCGTTGAATTGTCCGCGACGCGGTGGCACCGGCCCGAACAACACCATTTTGTTGATCACATCGGGGTGCGCAATTGCGTACGTGGCTGCGAGCAGCGGTCCGTACGAATGCGCAACGAGAGTGACGTGTGCGAGCTTGAAGTGAGTGCGCACTGCATCGAGGTCGAGCACCTGCTGCTTGTTGTTGAGCGTGCTCAAGTCGGTTGGCAGCGTTGAGCGACCGGCGCCACGTTGGTCGTAGAAAATGACCGTGTGTTTTTTGGCAAGCACCATGAAGTCGCCGGCAATGCTTTCGAGGTCTACTCCGGGGCCGCCGTGAATTGCGATGATGGTGTCGCGCGCGTTGCCCGCGATGCGATAGAAGAGCTTCGCGCCGTCGGGGGTGGTGACGTAGCCTTCCGACGTTTTTTGCGCGGCAGCAATGTTGGCGACGGCGCATAAAAGCAGGGCCGCGGCGAGCAGAAATCGTTTCATCGTTTGAGGCTTTGGGCACAGGGAATTGCGAACATTCAAACCATGCGAGCGCCCGGACTCGAACCGGGATAGGTTGCCCCGCCAGCTCCTAAGGCTGCGATCGTGACCGTATTCTAACCGCTTCTACAGAATGAGAACAGCGCGCAACTCGTACTCAGGCACCTTTGTAAAACGCTGGAAGGACTACCGTTTCCGGATCGGCAATGGGCCTGGCTCGATCTACTGGGCGCAGCTCTTGCCATAACCGAAGAAGAAGTTCTGTTACGAGAGCGAACACTGATTGCTGACAGCGACTACAGGCGAGTTGTTGTCGTTTCCCTTCGCGAACAAATCAAGTGCTTGACGGGGAAGCGTACGCAATGCGTGAAGCCACATTGTCCAGCGCATCGATCAACAAGCAAATTGCCTACAGCGTAGCAAAAGTGCGATAGCGATCACTGCGCTGACAGTTCGCTGACGGCAATTGATATCGTGAAAATGCAGTTCACGTGATCCCTTCAATATTTGGAGCGAAGATGCAGCTATTGGGACGATGGATGGTATCGGTTAGTATCGCAATGATTCCGCTAATTGCCGCGTGCTCGGATACCGCACCCACAAGTCCTCAAGCAGTTACGATGCGTCGGAATAGTCACAACGAAGTGATGTGCGGACCCATGGAGCACATGTCGGGCTACGTTTCAGCGCCGAGCGGCGGTCACAGCGGTGCGTGGCCTGGTTACTACCATTACAACTCCGACACGAACATCACCGACTACTACGTCTGCTGGAATGAATGGGTCGAGGACGCTCCGCCCACAGGCGATCCCAACGACCCGAACTCGACTTGCTCACTCTTCCCAACGACGCCGGGATGCACGCAAGTTCCCGACGGTGGGCAGTGCTCGCCGGGATTCAACTGCAACGACCCCGGCAACAATGGCGGAGGGAACAACGGGGGTGGGGGAGGGGAGCCACCGCCCGCGCCCCCGTTATCGGGCCCGGAAGCTTATGCTGACAACACAGGCCTACCTGAACTTCCATTCGAAGATCTCGGTGGTGGATCTTTTGATTGCACCAAAGTCCATTGTCACGACCCAGCGAAAATTGTTCGCGATGCCGCTGTGCAGCAGAAGGCGTCGGAACTATTCGCAAAGAGCATAGCGAATAAACGCGAGTATGGCGTTTGGATCTTTCAGAATTACGACGGCAGTTTTCGCTTCAGTGAAATCCTCGAAGGCGATTCAACTTCGGTTCAAGGCATGAATTCATCGTTGGCGCCCTGGAATGCGGTAGCGAGCCTGCATACGCACTGGCAACGCGATGTAGGACCTTCCGGCTGTTGGAGTGCTGGACCTTGCGACGCAGGTGATGCGGGTAATGCACGGCAAACACACACTTACGCGGTGATTGCAAGTGTTTCATGGTTCTATGTACTTGATCAACAAGGCGAAGGTCTATTCAAGATGCACAGGAATTAACATGAGCACCTTCAACATTATGGCATTGCAACGAATCGCATCGGCACCGACAATTGCGTTGGCGCTTTGTGTATCCGTTTCGTGCACGAGCGCCCAAGAACGACGTCCACAGGATTTAGATTGGCTTTCGAGCTTGGCAAAGCAGTTCCCATGTTCGGGCAACACAATTGTGGTGAAAGCCGGCCGTCAGGTCGATGAACGTGGCGCGTGCACACTGACGCGCGCCGCGCAACACGAAGTCGCGTTGGGACATGCTACAGCATTTGGCGTTTCGGCAGCCGATACAGCGCGGATAACGACATCGCACGTGTCAGGAATGTTATTCAAAGGGGTTGACGGCGCACCAGATGACGCGTACTGGTCGGTGATATTCGAGATTGAAGCA
>JBDUAX010000568.1:0-2850 GCA_040004455.1 Gemmatimonadaceae bacterium | reverse complement strand
GGATCGTCCGGATCGTCCGGATCGTCCGGATCGTCCTCTTCATCGGGTTCGGGGGGCTATTTCTGGACGCCGCATCCGATTGGCAAATCGTACACGCTGATGCCGACCCCCAAAACGGTCGTTGTCGGTGGCTACGATGCCGACGCGAAGCCGGTGCTGCGAATCACCTCCGGGGATGCAGTTGAAGTTGGTGCGGTATCAACATGTGGCGCTCGATTGTTGCAGCCGGGAAAAGATACGGGAACGGTTGAACCTGCCTATCGTGCCATTACTGCGGCCACACGCGATTCGTCGCTTAAGCGCGGACCGGGCGGACACATTCTTACGGGACCGATCTACATAGAAGGCGCGGAACCTGGCGACGTGTTGGAAGTGCGTATGCTGAAAATCGATATCGATTTGCCGTACGCGTGCAATTCGTTCGGGCCGCGCAGCGGTTTTTTGCCGGAAGATTTTCCGGGCACGAGCAAGTCGCGCATTGTGTATCTCGATCGGCAAAAGATGATCGGCCACTTCAATGACACCACGGGAATTGAAATTCCGTTGCATCCGTTTTTTGGAAGCATGGGTATTGCGCCTGCGTCGGGTCGCGTAAACAGTGCGCCGCCGACCACGCAAGCAGGAAATCTCGACAACAAGGAATTGATTGAAGGCACCATTCTTTACATTCCGGTAAAAAAATCGGGTGCTTTGTTTGAAGCCGGGGATGGACACGCGGGGCAGGGGGACGGAGAAGTTGATATTACGGCTTTAGAAACTTCTTTGCGTGGACGCTTTCAATTCATCGTTCGCAAAGACATGAAGCTGACGTGGCCGCGCGGCGAAACTCGCACGCACTATATCGCGATGGGCACGGACAGCAGCTTGATGCTCGCCACCAAGACGGCGGTGCGTGAAGCAATAGCGCTCTTGGTCGACGTGAAAAAAATGTCGCGCGAAGACGCGTACATGCTGGTGAGCACTGCGTGCGACGTACACATCACGCAGCTTGTGGATGGTACGGTAGGCGTGCACGTTATGATTCCGAAAAAGCTCTTCACGAAATAATTCGTCGGTCAGTTTCGGCGAATGGATAACGTTACACATGCGTTGGCCGGCTGTTTGCTGGCCGAAGCCACGACGGTCTTTCTTGAAAAGCGCGGCGTTACCGTAACCCGACGCGTACGCAGCGCCCTCTTCGCGGTTGGTATCATTTCGGCGGAGCTTCCTGATACTGACTTGCTGTACGCGGGGAACGTGTTGGGAATGGGTAAGTTGGGTTACATGCTTCATCACCGCGGTTACACGCACACGGTGGTATTCGCAATTGTTGGAGCGCTGCTGGTGTGGTGGGCAGCGCTTGCTCTCAGAAAGGAATTAAGAGACGGGTCGCTCAAGGGTACAATTCTGACGCTCGCTCTGGTTGGAACGTTTTCGCATCTCGCTCTCGACTACAGCAACAGTTACGGAGTTCATCCGTTCTGGCCGATGAGCGGCCAATGGTATTACGGCGACGCGGTCTTCATTATTGAACCGTGGTTGATGATTGCGGTACTTCCGCCGTTGCTGCTGCTAGTGCGCGGAAAAGTTGGCAAGAGCATTTACGGTGTGACGCTGGCCGCGGTAATTCTGGCCACATGGATGATTGGATTTGTCGAAAGAGACGTCGCGATTGCAATTACTGTCGCTACGCCGATTTGGTTTGTTGCGACACGATTTGCGCGTCCGTCAAGACAAGTCGCAATGGCGTTGCTGGCGTGGTTGGCGGTTGAGGGGGTTTTCTTTCAAGCAGCAAGTTTGGCGCGGAAAGACGTTATTGCATCAGTCAATGTTGGCGGGCTGCGCGACATTGTGCTCACGCCGGCGGTGGGAAATCCGCTGTGTTTCAATGCGCTGGTCGTTGAAAAATCGGCCGATGTGATTGCGGCAACCACCGCGGCTGTTGCGCCGTTTCCGTCAATTCGGAATGTGTTGCGTTGCAACCTTCCGGCGTCGGTCGATCTGAATAGCACGGAGGTGTTTGACGCAACTTCGCAGGCAATAGCGCACAGGACCTCGCTGGAAGTAGCGTGGGGCACGCAGCGTCGTGGTTCGCTGGTTGCGCTGATCGCGTTGATCCAGGAGAACTGCGAAATCAGTGCTGCAATGAATTTTGTTCGCGTGCCCGCCTGGCGGGCGATGCAAGGAGGCGCCACACAATTCTCCGATTTGCGCTATGGCGAGGGTGGATTTGCGAGTATTACGACTCTCGCGAGGCCTGAGCGGTGTCCCCGGTTTGTGCCGCACTGGATTCCGCCGAGATTGGATTTGTTTACGCACTAGAAGTGAATTGAACCAAAGAGCAATTGCGATTTGGCAACCGTCGTGTGCCACGACGGCGCGAAAATGGCTGAAACGATACAAACGAGCACTCCGCACTGACGCTCAGGAATCAGTGCAAAAGTCACCGACGGCATTTGTTTGGCGAGCTGCATCGAAGAGGCTTAACGGACATTCGCGTGTAACACAGGGTCCGCTGACCCACGAACTTCCAACGAGGACACGACTATGACTGATTCAAAGAAGCAGGACGGCCAGAAGGCTGGTGCCAAGCACGATTCGGACGAAGGGTTGCAGCGCGAACTCGAGCGCGAAACGAACGAGGGTGGCGACAAGAAAGACGATGTGAATTCCAACCGAAACCTGAGTGGTTCATCCACGTGGGAGACTTTGCCGGAGAATAAGAAAGGCAAATAGGTGGGAGTGCGCCACAGCTCGAGACCCGCCTTGCGACCACAAGCGAGGCGGGTGCTCCTAGCCGCGATCCAGCAGAGTCAGCGTTACAGACGCTGTGCATTCAAACGGCGTTGTTGGACGTATTTTCGCGCGAAC
>JBDUAX010000144.1:0-9578 GCA_040004455.1 Gemmatimonadaceae bacterium | reverse complement strand
AACCAGCGTTCCGGATCGTTCGGATCAATCCAGATACCATGATCATCAACGTGCACATTTTGCGCAGCGTTCATGAGCGTCTTGCCACCATCGTTCGATACCTGCAACTGCGTCGACGAGAAGTACACGCGATCGGCATTCTTCGGGTCGACGCGCACTTGCGAGTAGTAGAACGGCCGCACGTTGTAGTTGTTCATTTGCGTCCACGTTTTTCCGCCGTCGGTTGAGCGATACAATCCGTTGGCGGCCGGGCCACGCTGAAACGTCATTGGTCCCGCGTCTTTCGACGATGCTTCGGTCAACGCGTACACGACTTGCGCATTGCTGTGTGCGACGGCGATGCCGATACGACCCTTGGCGCCTTCGGGATAACCACTGCCTTTGATTTCCGTCCACGTCGCGCCGGCATCAGTGCTCTTGAACAATCCCGATCCCACGCCGCCGCTGATGAGTGAATACGGAGTGCGATATCGCTCCCACATGGAGAGGTACAGCACATCGGGATTGCTCGGATCAATCTGAATGTCGACTGCGCCAGTTTTTGCATTGGCGCCCGCCTTGATCAACTTCCACGTGGTGCCGCCGTCCGTGGTTTTGTACAAGCCACGCTCACCGCCGGCTTTCCACACCGGTCCAAGTGCGGCGACATACACAACGTTCGCATTGCGCGGGTCAATCTGAATGCGGCCGATGTGCTGCGTTTCGCGGAGACCCATGAATGTCCATGTGTTCCCGCCGTTCGTTGATTTGTAAACGCCGGCACCCGGCTCGATGGAGTTACGTGAATTCGGCTCACCTGTTCCCGCCCAGATGATATTCGTATCACTGGGTGCGATCGCGAGCATTCCCATTGACACGACTTCCTTGTCGTCGAAAATCGGCTTCCAACTGATGCCGTTGTTCATTGACTTCCAAATGCCGCCGCCGGCAGCGGATACGTAAACAGTTTTGGACGGGCTCGGAATACCCTGCACGTCAGAAAGTCGGCCCATGAAATTCGACGGACCAATAGTGCGCCATCGAAACGCGTTGGTGACAGAGGAGTCCAGTGCCTGCGCACTGAGCGAAGTGAGTGGCGTCAACAGTGACGCCGAGATTGCTGCCAATGCAGCCAATCGAACCGTGTGTTTCATGGTAGTACAACCTCGCGTAGAATTGGGGTCAGACACCTTTCGGGTCGGCTGCTGGGGTCAGAGTTGGGGTCAGACACCTTTCGGGAGACACCTTTCGGGTGGTGCGATGCCCCTAACGCACGATGGTGATAGCCGGCTCCCCGGCGGCCTTGAGCGAACTGTTAAGCAGGTCGAGCTTCGCGTGCGTCAGAACATTCCAACGAACCGCGAGCGCATCGAACGATGCGCGTGCGGCGCGAGCTGCGGTTAATGCGCGCGCAGTTGGCGGTGCATCGGCATCTTCCAGCAGCGCGAGCAGTGTGAGCATTTCGGAATTTGCGGAAGCGAACGTCGCGACGGCGGCCCCACCGGTACCTCTCCCTCCACCACCACCGCCGCGCCGTCCACCTGCTGCACCTCCAACCAATGCCGTCACGTCACTTTCCATTGCCGTGATAGTGGTGCTCAACGTGGCGTTCGCACTGTTTCGCGCTTTGGCCGACGTGAGTGCTTCGCGCAACGCGCGCGATTGCGCTGAATAGGCGGAGTCGAGGCCAATCCCATCGAACAATGCAACCGCTGCCGAATGCTCGGCCGACATTTCAAGCGCGGTTGTCTTGACGCGCGGGTCCATGCGAATCACGAACGATTGCGTGTACGACTTGCCGTTGACCGTGAGTCGCGCGCTGTACGTGCCGGGTAGCGCCCACGGTCCGCGGGGTTCCCGCGGCGTGTCATGCGGCGTTGCCGAAATTGGATAGCTGCCAGGTTCGCTGCTCGTGCCGGCTGGCGGCGCAAAGTGCACATCCCAAACGAATCGATGAAAACCACTCGCCGCTGAAAGCGTTTGCGTTGGGCGAATCCAGTATTTTGGCACGTTGCCGATGTCCTGCGGCGCCATACTCGTGTCGCGACTCGAGTATTTGCGAATTACTCGACCGCTTGCTTCAAGAATTTCGAGTGTTACTTCACTACTTGAATTGGTGCCGAGGTAATAATCGATGATCGCGCCATCGGGTGGGTTTTGCGCCCACGGTTCATCGGGAGGAATTGGTGTGTCAGGATATTTGCTGAAGCGAAAGCGATAAGCCGTCGCGGGTTTGAACAACGTTGCGGCCGATGAGGAAGTCGTCACCGCCAATTGGCGCAAAGCAGAAACGTTGTCGAGTATGTAGAACGAACGCCCGTGCGTGCCGATTGCGATGTCATCGTCCTTGATGACGAGATCGCGAATGGATGTTGCTGGCATGTTGAGGCGCAACGAACTCCAGTGATCGCCGTCGTCGAACGACACCCATACCTGATCTTCCGAGCCGGCGTATAGCAATCCGCGCCGCTTCGGGTCTTCGCGCACCACATTGATGACCGCATCATCAGAAATTCCGTTCGTGATGTGCTTCCATGTCTTGCCACCATCATGCGTGCGGTAAATGTGCGGACGGAAATCATCAAGTCGCATGGTATTCACCGCCGCGTACGCGGTGAGTGCGTCAAAGCGACCGGCATCCATGATGGAAATCTTGCTCCACGGATGCGCGCGTAACTCACTGGGCGTCACGTCACTCCAATGCAAGCCGCCGTCGGCGGTGGTGTAAATCAATCCGTCATCACTGCCAGTCCAGATGCGACCGATGTTTACGTACGACGGAGCAACGGTGTAAATCACGCCGCCGTGTCGCGCAGTGGCCGCAGGTGAATTTGCGTAAACACCAACGTTGGCCGGTACAATTGAATCGGTGCGCGTGAGGTCACGGCTGATTTGCGCCCACGTGCGTCCGCCATCGAGCGTCTTCCACAACACGTTTTCCGCAAAGAACATCGCGTGCGGATTGACCGTTGAAAACACGAGTGGCGCAGTGCGCAGTGAACGGAATCCGGCAGCGCGTCCAACGTGCGGCCCTACTTGTTGAATGTCTCCCGTTTTTCGGTCGTAGCGCGTAACCTTGCCGCCGTACACAATGTCAACATTCAATGGATCCGGCGCAGCATATCCGTATTCTTCAACGCCAACGGGATGCCAATCCCAATCCAATATGCGACCATCATCGCCGCGACTTCGCACGCACGCAGATCCGGATTCCTGTTGGCCGCTGCACACGCGATACGGAAAATCGAAATCCGTTGCAACGTGATAAAACGCGGCCGTTGGTTGATTGAGCCAACTGCTCCAGGTATCGCCACCGTTGACGGTGACAATCGCACCTTGATCGCTCGCAATGATCATGATGCGTGAGTTGTTCGGATTGATCCAGATGCGATGATAATCGTCGCCACCCGGCGCACCGCGAAATGCATTGAAAGTTTTTCCGCCGTCAACCGACTTCCACGTCACGACACTCGCAGTGTAAACGATATCCGGATTTTTCGGATCGACCTTGACTTCGGCGAAATCCGATTCGCGCGTTGCTACACGCGTATCAGTCGTCGCGCGGGTCCAGTGTTCTCCTGCGTCGTCCGAGCGAAACAGCCCATCACCCCGAGTGGAATTCACAGTGACAAACATTCGCGACGGCATACTCGGCGCAATCGTAATGCCAATGCGGCCCAAGCCGTCCTGCTCAAAATTCGGCAAACCTTCAGTCAGTTTGCGCCACGTTGCACCACCGTCAGTGCTCTTGAACAAACCGCTGCCCGGCCCGGAAAATTGTCCGTTCTCCCACGGGCCCTGGCGTGCTTCCCACAACGCGCAATACAGGATGTCGGAGTTGACCGGATCCATCACGACGTCGATGGCGCCCGTGTTCTCATCTTTGTACAACACCTTTTCGAACGTCGCGCCGCCGTCGGTTGAACGAAACAATCCGCGTTCTGCGTTTGGTCCGTAGGGGTGACCCATGACCGCCACGAACAGGCGATTCGCATTTTTTGGATCCACAACGATTTGCGGTATTTGTTGTCCATCACGCAAACCAAGATGCGTCCAGGTTTTCCCGGCGTCCGTTGATTTGTAGATGCCATCGCCGGTTGAGAGATCGGGACGCTGCAATCCCTCGCCGCTTCCGACATAAATGACATTGGGGTTTGACGGCGATAGCGCGATTGCGCCGATTGATCCCGATGGTTGCTCGTCAAAAATGGGATTCCACGTGCGACCGTAGTCGTCGGTTTTCCAGACACCACCGTCTACCGCGCCGATGTAGAACACGTTCGGTTGGTCGGGAATGCCGACGGCCGCCTTCGTGCGACTGGCGCGAAACGGACCGATCATGCGCCATTTGAGCTCGGAAAAAACTTTGGAATCAATCGTTTGGGCTCGTATCGGTGCTGCGAACGAAGCCAGGGCAAGTGCCGTAACCCAACAGTGTCGCACACACCATTTGCGCACAGCTGGTCCTCTCATCGGGACGTCAGCGAACTTGCGGCGTTGGGTGAGAACCATAGCATTCCGTAGGTTGCATAAGATGAATACGGTCGGAGGCTGGAAATGCTGACCGCACACCTGCTTATAGGAAGTCCTGCATGATTGCCAAGGAAACTAAAAACGCTCTACCACGCGGGCGAGCGCCTTTCAGCCGAAGGTTCGTCACTGGACCTGCTCCAATAGGGGCAGTTTGCGCAATCATCGCACTGGCAGATGTCAGAATCATGTCAGCGGCAGAATTACCACCGCTTCATTCGGGTTTCGCCGCGATCGCCACGCAACAGCAATCGTTCAACATTTCCGGTACCACCAAGGACTCCGCTGGCAAGGCGATTGCCGACGTTCGAATTACGATCGCCGAGCTTGGAATTGAAGTCTATTCCGACGGCGATGGTCACTATCGCTTTACTGACATTCGACCGGGTCGCTACACCCTGGTCGCGCGCAAAGTTGGGTATGCGACGCCTTCCGCCGTTGTGTCGTCGCCAACGACCGAAGTGACGCACGATTTCAAACTGAGCCGATCGGGGCAGCGACTTGAGCCAGTAACGGTCACGGCGTCGTCCAGTCCCAGCGATTCGCGACTTTCGTCACGTTCCATTGGTGTGCTGCATCAGGATGAACTGCGCAGTGACGCGAGCATTTCTCTGGCGCACTCATTGACCAAGCTGCCCGGTGTGCGTTCGGTGAGTACAGGCATGCAAACGGGTAAGCCAATGATTCGCGGTCTGTTTGGCGCGCGCGTGCTGACGCTCGAAGATGGTTTGCGCCTGGAGGATTATTCGTGGAGCGATGAAGACGCGCCGTCGATCGATGCGCGACTGGCTCAACGTGTTGAAGTCATTCGCGGTCCGGCGAGTGTGTTGTACGGTTCGGATGCGCTGGGGGGTGTGGTGAATGTCATTCCCGAGGCGCTGCCATCGACGGCCCTTGGCACGAATGTCCATCGCATCAGTCTTGAGGCGTACGGCTCTTCAAACAACTTCGAGAGCGGTGGTTCGGTTCGTGTTGAAGGTGCGCATGGACGACTTGGCTGGCGCGTGTTTGGAACGGGACGTTTTTCCGGAAATATCAACACACCAAACGGTGAGATAATTCACTCGGGGTTCTTCGCAATTACCGGCCAGGCCGCCATTGGATTGCGCAGTGATCACGGCAACACGACGCTTCGCATCAGCAATTATGGCGGTGAATTTCAGTTGCACGAAGCGAATGATTCGAGTCAGGCTTCAACGCCGACGAATCCGATTATCGCGGATACCAGCGGACCGGTTCGTCGACTGTTTGATAGTCGAGTGCAGTTGGTGCACGAGCACGTGTTTCAAACAGTGCGTCTGGAAGTAAAAACACAGTTTCAGCGTCACGCGCTCGCCGAAGTGTCGGACGATTGTTTGCCGCAAGTTGGCCAGTCGAAATGCACGACAGCAGAACTCGCGGCGTCGAAAGACAAGCCCGCGTTTGACTTGCTGTTGAACACGGGAACTGCTGACGTGCTCTTGCATCACGGAACCACTGGAAATGTGCACGGCACGTTTGGCGTTTCTGGCATGTATCAGTCAAATGGAACGAACGGTCCAATTTTTCTCATACCGGCGGCGTCCACTTCGTCGGTCGGTGTGTTCGCGTTGGAGCAAGTGCAGGCGGGCATTGTGACGTTTGAAGGTGGCGCGCGCGTGGATCACCGTTCACTCAATGCCGATCCGAATACACAGATTTTTCTGGCTGCGAAAGATTCGCGCAAGTGGAATGCCGCGACGTTCAACCTTGGTGCCGTTGTGCAAGCGACGCCAATGCTCGCGTTTACCGGAAATGTTGGCAGTGGTTGGCGCGCGCCGACATTGTTTGACTTGTACACGAACGGGCCGAACCTTGCCGAGGGGCGTTTTGAAATTGGCGATTACACAATGAAGCAGGAGCAGGATTTAACTGGCGAAGTCGGCATTCGCTTGATAGCAGCACGCGGCCGTATTGATGCGAATGTATTTCAAAGCAGCATCGACAACTACATACATACGAAGCCAACGGGCCAAACGATGTCGGGTTTGCCTTTGTTTCGTCATGTGCAGAATGACGCGCGGTTTACAGGTGGTGAAGTGAGTGGTCAGTTTGATGTGACCGCGCCTTTTGCGTTGAACGCGCGTTACGACTACGTGCAGGCAACCAATCGCACGACGGATTTGCCGTTGCCACTGATTCCTCCGTCACGCGCTGCTGTTGGTGCCACGTATCGTGCCGCACAGTTTGCTGGACTGCGCAACTTCGGATTGCACGGCGAGGTCGAAACCGTGGCGAAGCAAACACGTCTCGATGTGAACGACATTCAGACTGGCGCGTACACGCTGATCAACGCGAGTGCGAACGGTGAATACACATTCGGTAAACGCGACGTGCGCTTTGATTTGCGTGTGCAGAACGCCGGGAATGTGGCCTACAAGGATTTCCTCAGTCGCTACAAACGCTTTGCGCTCGATCAGGGTGTGAATGTGCAGTTGCGCGTTTCGTACGGGTGGTGAGCATGCCCACATCGGAGAATTCGAAAACTGAAACGCATGCGCCGAGACGATTCAATCCGTTGTTCTGGCGCAAGTGGCATCGGTGGATTGGTTTTCCGGCGGCTCTGTTTCTGATATTTGCTGCCACCACGGGTTTTCTGGTGGCGTTTACAGAGTTTTTTGGCGAAGAGGAGTCATTGCGTGAAGCCACGCGTGATCTCGTGAGTCCGGTAACGGTGTCTTCAGCGCAAGCGATGTGGAGTGATCCCATCGCGAAGGCGATTGTTGCAACCGCGAATGCGACGACGGCCAATTCGCCAATCGATAAGATAGAAATTCAGTTTAAGGGTGCGCAGCCAACGGTGACGGTGTTCACAGGCAAGCCAACTGGTGGCGAAGATCGCAAGCTCGTAATCGACGCGAAGACCGGCGCGCTCATCAAGAATGAAGACTATGCTGACAAGCCTTTCTTGTATCGTTTGCATAGTGGCGAGGCATTCGGCGATGGCGGATTGGTGTTTGCGATGTTCTGGGCGCTCGCGCTGGCGGTGCTCGCGAGCAGCGGACTGATTATCTATTACACCATGCGCGGGAAGCGCGTGTTGACGGGAACGAAGAAGGTGTTTTGGTAGCTTGTTTTTAGAGCAGTGTACAATTTCAATTCTTCAGTTTGGCGCCGCGTTTAAGTCGAGCCCACACTACCTGCAACGGTTGATCGAGTTGCCGTCCACCCTCGCTAGTGTAATTGTCGACTCCGACCGTTTCAATGTCATCGATGTTGACCAGGTGACTGTTGAGATTTCCGAAATAATCCAACAGATACAGCAGTCGCGCGTTTTGTGCGATCGGTCCAACTCCATGGCCCAGATACTGATCGTCTGCATCCAGATACAGTGCCAATGCAGTGTTCGCACGTTCCCAATTTCCGAGAGCCTGCGACGCGCGCGATTTGACAATACCGAGCACTCGGTTGTGCATGTCGCGATTCACAGCACCCGGCTCGGACGACCGACTACTTGAGCCCGACGCCAGGCCAGGTGGAGTGGTTCTCTCGCTGGTGAACCGGGGACTCCGATTTGATAACTGTGTTCCCTGTTTCACTCGGCCCCATACGATTTGGAGCGGTTTGTCGAGCTTATTTCCCGACGTATTACGGAACACCGTGCTAAACCCTACCACTTCAAAATCGTGGCTGGGCGGCAATGGCATGCGACTCTTTAACAATCCCGTGACGTATTCAAGTTCCCCGTTCTGCGCGATTGGACCGGCCGCCGCCGAAAATAGTTGGTCATCGTGATCGAATGCCAGGTATACCGCACTGTCACTGCGTGACCACCGCCCGAATGCTTGTCCAATGCGATTCGATACGACAAGAATCAAACGCTCATCCACTTCTTTCTGATCCATCGCACCTTGCGGCGCGCGATAGCTCATCACCGACGTGATATTCATGCTCTGGTTGCCACTCTTGACGGACATTCCGCCTCCGAAATTCTTCTCGGCGAGTCTCAGGAGGACAGCGTACATGACGCGAGGTGCGCCGTCATGCGGAGTTGATTCGTCAAAGTAGGAAATTGTCCCATTCTGAATGATCGGTCCGATATTCATCAAATCGCCGAACGCTCTGCGAAAAATATTGCGCTCGAATTCACGATTGTCCTGACCGTCGGGCCACTTCCGTGGTTCAGTGCTTCGCACGGCTGCCGTTGCCAGCAGTTCTCCTTCTATGTCAAACAACAGCGTGCCGATTAGTGGATTGCTCGACTTGTCGTCGAAAATTTCCGGGTGCGCTTTGTGAAGCGTCGCGACCATTTGTTCATGAGTCGGAATAATCTCCCGGCGTGTGCGCGGAATCTTTGCTCCGACATTAAGTCTTTCGGTCGGGTCGGGATTCTGAATTTTCAACCTTCCCTTTACTTGATAGTTGCCCAGCGACAGTGATGGAACGGGTTTGTCTGCTGCGCGTGATTCTGACATGGCGCTAATCGCCCGCATCGAATCCAACTGACGCTGCAGCCTTCGAATCTCGACGGAATTCGAGGCGTCGTGCTCTTTCAAATACTGCGTTCTCAGGTAGACGTCATGTTGGTCCGCCGTCATCGTCGACGCATCGGCCGCGCGACGATTCGGCAACGAACGCTCCGCATCCGCCAAATCGCTGCGCAAACGCGCCACCCGCTCCGCCGGCGGCAAACTCGCATACGGCCTGGGCGTAACACACGCGACCGCAACCAACGCGCCCATCGCCAGCAAATTTCCGCTCACGCGCCACGCGCGATACCGACCACCCGACGAAATCATCGCGCGAATTCGTGTCTCCAACGACGTCCCATACTCCACCAACGCCGCCTGCGGCATCACACTCGGCAACGTCCTCTCGGCAACATCGAGTAACAACGCACCGTAACTCCGCGTATCGGGATGCGCACGCAACACGCGCTGATCGCAATCCATCTCAATGGCGAGTCGCAAACGGCGGAGGATGAGCCAGTTCACGACGTTCCATGGCGCAACGACCACAAGGAACACACCAAGCGCGAGCAGAATCGGGTCGTACGAACGGGCATGCTCACGCTCGTGCGCGAGAATCAGTTTGCGCGCACGCTCCTCGAG
>JBDUAX010000567.1:0-2867 GCA_040004455.1 Gemmatimonadaceae bacterium | reverse complement strand
GCTTCAAAATCTTTCAGTGATTCGGCGCGTCGGCCAATTGCAGCGCGCATCAAACCGCGATTAAAATAACCCTCAGCAGCAGACGGCGCTTTGCGAACAACTTCATCAAACGCGCGTTCAGCAGCGTCGTACTTTGCGCTGTCGTACAGGAACAATCCCAATCGAAACGTGGAGAGCAACTCCTGTGCGCTTTGCGCGGCGCCCTTTGGAACGAGGCGCAACAAACGCGAGCGAACATCCGTAGCTTCTCTTCCGGCCGGTGAAAGCGTGAGGTATCGGCAATATTCGCCAACCGCGGCCAGTGAGTCGGCGAGTTCTTCGTTGGCGCGACCGAGATCGTAGGCAATTCGATCATCACCGGGGTTGAGCGCGGCTGCTTTCGCATACGCATCACGCGCCGCGGTCTGATCTCCCACGAGTGCCGCTTCTTGTCCTGCCGCCGCCAGGCGACGTGCTTCGACGTTATCGCGCGGACCATTCAGGTTACGTTTCGGAGCCGCCTCGCATCCAGGTGCAACGCTCACAGTCAGCGCGCGTTTCGGGCGCAGCGACTGCGAACTGGCAGTGCTTGGCATAACGCAAAGAACGACTGCCGCGATTGTCGGCAGCACCATGAAGACCAATGAACGATGCTTGATAGTATCCATGCTAATGCACGCCGAAAACTGTCGAACCACTGATACCCTCTGATGTTGCCGTAATTGTCACGTTGCCGACGCCCAGTCCGATGACCAGCCCGCTACTGCTGACAAATGCAATCGATTCATCAGAAGAAGTCCACTTGATAACGCGATTCGAAAGCACATTGCCACTCGCATCGCGTGGCGTAGCGGTGACTTGTGCGGTTGCACCAACAACAATGAGAGATGGGCTTGCGCTGACACCAATTGACGAAATGGCTGGCGAACCTACGGTGACCATTGAGGAGCCAGATGCGCCATCAACAATCGCCACAATCAAGGCAACACCCGCACCAACTCCCGTAACCAATCCGGTCGAACTTACGCTTGCCACACTCGGCGCGCCGCTCGTCCACGTAATGGTGCGCCCCGTGAGCGCGCCTCCCGATGAAGAAAGTGGTTGAGCGGTCAGTTGTGTTGTTGCCCCAACCAAAATGCTGGCTGTCGGCGGACCAACGGCAACGGTTGCCACTGGAAATGGCGTGACCGTGATTGTGGCGGAGCCGACTTTATCTTCGCTGGTGGCCGTTATTCGCGCGATGCCGGGTGAGACACCAGTTACCAGTCCACTCGCGCTGACTGTTGCAACGGCATTGTTGTCGCTTGTGAAATCAATCGGGCGTCCAATCAGCACGTTACCTGCGGGATCTGTGACTTGCGATGTCAGCAAGACCGTTGTGCCAGCCACCAGATTCGTTGAACTCGGCGTGAGCGTAACGGCGCTTGCAAGTCGACTGAGTACCACCACAGCGGCCGTGCCCAACTTTCCTTCACTGGCCGCGGAAACTGTAACCGCTCCCGGAGCGAGCGCGGTAACGACTCCGCTTGATGAAACCGTGGCTACTTGCACGTTGCTCGAGCTCCAGGTGACCACGCGACCAGTGAGCGCCGCACCACCTGCGTCCTTTAGCGAAACCGTCAATGTTACTTCGTTACCAACACCCAGCGTATCAAGCGCCGGATTAACGGCGACCGTCGCAACGGGATTAACAATCACCGTTATTGCGGCCGTTCCAGTGTGACCTTCGCTGGTCGCTGTGATCGTCGCAACACCTGTTGCAACACCGGTAACTATTCCGCTGCTGCTGATCGTTGCGATGGCCGTGTTGCTGCTGCTCCAATCAAAGGTGCGATTGGTCAGTATCTTGTCTTCGGCGTCGTATGCTTGCGCGACCAGCGTAACGTTCGTTGAAATTCGCACGGAAACCGATGGCGGCGATACGACAACCGATGCGACGGCCTTGTCGGTAACCGTAATGCTTTTCGTAGCACTTTTTCCAAACGCGCTGGCGGCGATTGTAACCGTTCCGGGTGTTGTCGCGCTCACCACTCCCTAATTGGAGACTGTCGCGACACTCGTATTGCTGCTTGACCACGCAATGGCAACGTTGTCGACAGGCTTCCCCGATGCGTCCTGGACAGTGGCCGTGAGCGTAAGGGTGTTGCCCGCTCGAAGAGTGGATGTGGTGGCATTGACTGCGACGGACGAAACTGAGACACCAGTCGCGGTATTATCTCCACAAGCGTCGGCCGCCAGCACAACGAACAGGGCGAACACAGAGACTTGTGCGCGTCGTGCGAGTCGTTGGACGAGGGAAGGCAGGGAAGAATACATGGTGGCGGACCTTCGTTATGGAACGTTGACAGTTGCGGTGCCCGACTTCCCTTCGCTCGTCGCCGTAATAATGGACGAGCCTTTTTTGACCGCAGTGATCATACCCGACAAGGAAACCGTGGCGACTGTCTGATCAGCGCTATTCCATGTGATTGCGCGTCCCGCAAGTGATCGACCTTGCGCGTCGGTGAGAGTTGCGGACGCTTGCGTGTTTTGACCGACGGGCAAGTCTGGTTGCGCCAGGGTGACGGCAACGTTCGCCACTGGTGCGATGGTTACGGTTAAAACTTGGACGCCTACCTTGCCTTCGCTGAACGCAAAAATGTTGGCAGTGCCGGCCGAAACAGCAGTTATGAAGGCGGACGCGCCATCAATCAGGGCGACGTTTGGATTTGAGCTGGCCCAGGCGACTGATCGACCGGACAGCGTGTTACCGGCCGCGTCTTTCAAAACCGCGCTGGCTTGCGATGTTTGAACGGCGTTGATCGTACTCGGCGTCAGCGATACGGCAACGGTGTTGACCGGCGCATCAATGACCGTCAGCACCTTCGCGTCCGTTTTTGTTTCGCTCG
>JBDUAX010000143.1:0-9627 GCA_040004455.1 Gemmatimonadaceae bacterium | reverse complement strand
TCGCATCACTTGTGAGCACGCCGGTGAGCGGAAATCCACCGCCAAACGCCTTACCGATTGTGACGATATCGGGAACAACTCCCGAATGATCAATGCCCCACGTTTTTCCCGTGCGACCGAAACCGGTAATCATTTCGTCGGCAATAAGCAGCGCATCATTTTCCTTTGCGATGCTCGCAATCGCCGGAAGAAAATCTGCGGGTGGAATAATGTTGCCGGCTGTTCCCTGCATCGGTTCAATCAGAAACGCAGCAATTTTTCCGGTGGTGGCGAGCTTCACTTGCTTGCGCGTAACCTCCGCGCACGCGAGCCCACACGACGGATACTCAAGACCAAGCGGGCAACGATAGCAATCGGCGTAGGGCGTAATGTGCGAACCCGGAACCATCGGACCAAGCCCCTGCTTGAACGTCGATCCCATGAGCGACAGCGCGCCCATTGTCTTACCGTGAAAGCCGCCCCAGAAACTTACGAACTCGTATTTGCCAGTATGACTTTTGGCGAGCCGGAGTGCACTCTCAACGGATTCCGCGCCGCTTGAATACAACTGCACTTTCGTAATTCCCTGCGCGGGCGCCAACTTTGAAACGCGCTGTAACAGTTCAATGCGTTTTTCACTCGTAAACGTTCCCGCCGAGGCCTTTGTTACCTGCGTGGCGACTGCATCAACAAAGGTCGGATGCGAATGCCCCAACGCGTTTACGGCAATGCCGCCAATGAAATCGAGAAAGGTGTTGCCATCGACATCAGTTACGGCGCTGCCGCGACCATGATCAACCACAATTCCCGATCGCAACGCATACCCTTGCGCGCCCGGCGCAAGCATTGTGTCTTCGAGTACGCGTAGCTGTCGACTGCGTGGACCGGGAACAGGGGTGTTGAGCGCGACGGTTTGATTTTTAGGCTGCGACTGATTCATGTTGCGTGTTCGGAAGTCACCATGCCGCCATTGACCGAGGCGTCGAGCAGCACCACAGGTGCTGAAATGTCCACAACTTCGAGGCTTTCACTTGCGACCTGACGAAGCGCGCGGCGAATACCACCAACGCGTACAAACGACGACAAGTTTGCGATAATCGCGATGAGCACAATCGCAATAATCATTGTGGTTTCCTGCAGGAACTGCGAACTGTTTGGAATCATCACGCGCACGAACGGCACCAGGCCCGAACCAACAGCGAGATACAACGCCCGCTCATTTCGACGCATCAGGCCGCGGGGTGGCGCTACTTGTTGCGCTTCTGCTTTCGCCGTCGTGTAGCTCACCATGAACGCACCGAGAAATGCAACCGCACTCAGTGTGACCATAATTGGCGAGAATCGGTAGTAGACAATCAACCCGATGAAGAACGATGACTCCGCATAGCGATCCACGATTGCATCGAGCGTCTCACCCGACTCCGAACTCTTGCCCGACAAGCGCGCCAACATGCCATCGAGTGAATCGCTGAACGACGCAATGCTACTCAGCAATGCCGCGAGCCCAAACCAGCCGTACGCGATCGCTACACCAGCGCCAATGCCCGGTAGCAACGAAAACCATGTTACGCCATCGGGCGTTCCACCTAAACGCACCAGCAGGCGGCCGAGTGGGTGCAACATCCACTGCGCGAACTCAACGAGATGTTTGGAAAGCAGAATGCTTCCGCCGTCCTTGTCCGCACGCGCACTGCGCGCGCGACCCAACATCCACACACGCCCCAGGTAGAGCACAAAGATGCTCAACACGGTGCCCCAGATTGCAATGCCGAAGAACAAATCCAACCGATACATCACGCGGCCTCGACGGCGGCGACTGCATCAGCGTCAACTTCTGCATGCAAGGGCTCAACTGCCGCCAACGCAGCCGGATGTTCGAGAATCACCTGACGTGATTGCTGCGCGGCCGATTTGTAGGCCGATTCGATGAGTCGCACACATTCACGCGAGGTGCGCAGGTCGTCACTCACGTAATCGTTTGCCGCAATGGCCACGCGAAAATCGTCGAACAACGAGTTGAACCAGCTGACATGGCTCGAGTCCATCCAGTTTGAACTCACCTTCGTGCGCTCGAACTCCCAGCTGCCCTGATACGACATCGTTGGATCAGCGCGCATATGCGCCACCTCAATGTCGTCGTCTTCCACGCGAATGGAGCCTTTCTCACCGTGCAACGTGTACATCACCTTGCGCACGCCCGCTGTCCAGGTGAGATGCACCGTGGCGTATCCCGCAGGGAAACCGATCGTGCAATTGAAATCTTCTTCGGTGTCGTGAATGACGCCGTTGGAGAGGTGTGCGCTGACCGTTGTCGGGAATGACGCGAGCCAATCGAATAACAAGTACAGCGAATGACTGCCGTGATCCATCGCAATGCCACCGCCGGAGTGACGACGGTGCCGACGCCAATCCGGTTCCCATTCTGCAACGCCACGAGCGTGAGTGTTACGGAACGTTTGCAACGTTACCATGTGCACGCGACCAATGACGTTTGAGTCGAGGATGTCGCGAACGGCCTTGATGACCGGCGCGTGCCGATAGTTGTGACAGGGGAACAACACGCGTTTACGTTGGTGCGCGCGCGCCAGCATCGCGTCGGCATCGGCAACGCTTGTGCACAATGGTTTTTCGCACAGCACATGCACTCCAGCGTCCAGCGCGGCCATTGCAATTGCTGCATGCGATGCCGGCGGTGTTGCGATGTCGACAAAGTCGAGCGTACGGGCTTCGGCAAACAACAGCGCTGTATGCGAGTCATATATACGCGCCAAGGGAAACGCGATGCGCGCTTCTTCACGGCGGGCTTTGCAAATGTCGGCGATCGCGACGATTTCGACATCGTACTGCGTTTCGGCGCGACGGCGATAGGCCGCTGCGTGTCCGCGCTCCATGATAAAGCCGAAGCCAATCAGGGCGCCGCGTAAGCGATCAGGCGATCGACGGTTGAGCGTCGTCAATCGTTTCTCCGCGAAATGGTGAATGCGCTTCGAGGAAATCCACGACGACGTCGAGGCTTTCGAAGGCGGTATAGGTAATTTGCGACTCTTCACACCAGTCGCGAAGACGGGCACGTGCAAACAGCTTATCGGCAACGCCGGCCATGCAGCGATCGGCGTTTCCATCGCCGATTGCAACTACGCGATAGCCCGAGTTCTGCAACTCCCGCACGATCGCACCCTTGCATGACCCGCACATGCCGCAGCTTCCGGCCGCATGTTCATACGGAAACGACACGGCCATTCCGCCAGAAACGGGCTCGGCGTGATTGGCCCGAAGCGTAGTTCGTTCGGTCAGTGAAGAGTCTACGAGCTCCAACGCGGGATGGATGTAGATATCCAATCCCCCTGACGCGAACATGAACGGAATATCCCGGTCGCGCGCAATTTCGAGCAGACTGACGAGCCCCGGACGGAACTCGGTGTACTGATGCACGAATTCGCGGATCTGCTCCGTAGACGCAGCAATGGGATCAAACAGTTTGTGCAGCAGGTCTCGAAAGGTCATTTCGCCGTTTTGATACTGCGCATTGACCCGATTGAATTGTTCTTCGCCGAGGTAGCGTAGCGCCAGAGCATCGGCGATGTCTCCAATGATGGCCGTGCCGTCGAAGTCGCAGACTATCGCCCATGGAGTGTCGTCATGCTCGTCGAAGGCGGATCGCATCATAACGTGGCCGCCGAAGCGCCTACTGGGCGCGTGGAAAAAACGAAGTACCGATGCACCGGGTAGTTCCAGAGAAGTCCCACGACAATCGAGGCCGCGATGACACCTGGAATTTTTGCCATGCCGAGTCCGCTGACAAATTCGTACGCGAGCACAAGATTCAGCAACAGCGAGGCTGCGGATGCGAGCACGTAGCGCACGGCCTCCTTCTGAATCATTCCGACCTTTCCGCGAATAAAGGCCCAGTTGCGTTTGATAGAAAAATCAGTCACGGCTCCAATGGTCGCTCCGATTGCCGTCGCAACGAGATAATGCACGCTGACTGCCACGAGTACCGTTACCAGTAGCCATTCGAGCCACGTGGCAATTCCCGCTGACAGGTTGGCGCGTACGAACCGGCGCAGTTCCAACTTTCGGGTTTGCCCGTTTTTTTTGTCGCTGGATTTAGTAACAGGCAATCGCCATACGTCCGCCCACGAGGCAGTGTTTTCCTGGATATCGAAACGGCTGAATGGCGCGAAACGCCACGACGCCTTTTTGGCGACCTCGACCGTGGAAGGTCATGGCCGAAATTTTCGCCAATCAGCTGTTACAGAGGCGGGGTAACCGGATGTAAGATCGATACCAAGCTGCGACAGATCAAGCGCCAAGCCCTCTCTGGTTTTCACTTGGCGCGCTATCCCCCGTGCATAGTCATAAACGGACCTTGAATGGCCTAGTTTCAAGCGGGCTTTTTAACGGATTTTTTAACGCCTTCGACCGTCACTCGGCGAATTTTGTCGAGCATCGGAAACTCCCGGTCGACATAGTCGTTGCCGCCGGTAGCGAGTGGTCCCTGTTTCCCCTGGCGAACGCCACTACCCGAATTTTCCCCGTAGCCGGAATAGAGGCTGTCCACGACCGACATCCCTTGGACCACAGTACCGAGCATCGTGAACGCCTCAACATCGTTTTTGGGGTTATCGGCGAGGTTGATGTAGATCTGCGTGTTGCGCGTATCCCGGATAGCCTTGAACGAGAAGGCAAATGACCCGCGCACGTTATGCGAACGCGGCGGGTCGTCGGGCAAATACCGGTCTTTCCACGCATCGTTGACGGCCGGAATTCCGGAGAGGCCGAACTGCACGATATAGTTCCTGTTTACCCGATGAAAGCGCGTGTCGTCGTAGTAGCCCAGACGCGCCAGGTTGTAGAGGCGGTCAGCGCCGATTGGGCCTTGCTCGCGAACAAGTTCGAGTACGAACACACCTTTCGTAGTTTCGAATCGCAAATGCGAAATTGCCGGCGCCGGTTTCCTCCACTCGGCGTTGTCGGGATTCAACCAAAGTGCCTCGCGTTTTGAAATGAATTTCGCTGGAACGGCAGATGCATTCGTTGCCGATCCAATTTTTGATGTCGCACACGCGCACATGGCGCCCAGGCATGTGACGCTTGCGCATACCGCGAACATAAGGAACGTCGCAGTCTCCCGAGCGCTCGCTCGGGATGTGCGCAAGCGCGCAGTGCACGTGCCGGAAATCATGACGCGCAATTACTCCGCGTTTCGATGCGGGGGCTTTCCGTCGAGCAAACTACGCACGAAAAAGTCCGTCATTTTACGCACGCCGTAGGGCCCGCCGTTGGTGTGACCTGCGCCCGGAATGACCAGCAAATCGAACATCTTGTTGTTCTTGATGAGCTGATTCACAACCTGCATGGTTGATGACGGATCGACGTTGGTGTCGAGTTCTCCGACCACCATCAGCAAGTCTCCTTTCAGCTTGTAAGCATTATCGACGTTGGAAGATGCGGCGTACTGCGGACCAATGGGCCATCCCATCCACTGTTCGTTCCACCACATCTTGTCCATGCGATTGTCATGACATCCGGCACCGGCGAATGCCGCCTTGTAAAACTCGCCATGAAAGAGGAGTGCGCCGAGGGCGTTTTGTCCGCCAGCTGACGTGCCATACACACCAACCCGCGTTGCATCATACCACGGATATTTCGCAGCGATTGCCTTGTGCCACAGAATGCGATCAGGAAAACCAGCATCGCCAATGTTTTTCCAGGCAACATCGTGAAATGCTTTGCTGCGGTTTGCCGTGCCCATGCCGTCAACCTGCACCACAATGAATCCAACTTCGGCAAGGGAACGCGTTGCTCCATTCACCGCGAAAGACTTTGGCGCGAACGAGCCCTGCGGGCCCGCGTAAATTTGTTCGATGACCGGATATTTCTTTTTCGGATCGAAGTTGGTTGGCTTGAAAATCACCCCCCAAATATCGGTCGTGCCGTCGCGAGCCTTTGCAACAAACGGTTCCGCCACTTTGTAACCCGCTTTCACGAGTGCTGACGCGTCGCCGGAATCGAGCGGCATCACAACTTTTTGATCGGCGGTGCGCTTGAGAACGGTTACCGGTGGTAAGTCAACACGCGTCCAGCTGTCAACGTAAAAAGTTGAATCGGGGGAAAAATACATGCTGTGCGTGCCATCTTCCGGCGTAAACGAAACGAGATTCGTCCCGTCGAGGTTGATGCGATAATATTTTGTGAAGTAGGGATCCTGACCAGCGTCTTTGCCGCCGGCGGAATACCACATTTGACGCTTTAGTGTGTCGACATTCTGAATGTTGCGAACAGCGTATGTGCCCTTCGTTATTTGATTCTTCACCCGGCCAGTGTGCCCGTCGTACAAATAGATGTGCTTCCATCCATCACGTTCGGACATCCACATGATCTCGGCACCGTCCGACAAATCACGACGCCATTTTGAACCGGGTTCACCAAGACCGTCGGCAGCCGGGCGATAGCTGAAAAATGTTTCGGGCTCGTCGGAAACCAGTGCGCGAGCTTCACCGGTATTCGCATTCACTTCGATGATGCGATACGCCTGATGTCCGCGTTGATTGTATTCAAATGTGAACGCGCGACTATCCTTCCACCATTGAATGCCCGAAAGCGAATATGCGTTTGGAAACAACGCGTTGCTGATTGCCGATTGTGTTTTTGTTGCGACATCGAATAGTGCCGGTTCGCGCAGCGTGACTTCATCGCCCGGCTTCTGATAGTACTGCTCCTGATACTTCGGCTGGAGTTGATCTCCGGGTGATGATTCAATGAATCGCACAAACCGCTGATATCCGGGGGTAACGCGAAAGGCAGCGATCTTTCTTGAATCGGGTGACCACTGTAACGAACGCTGAAATGCAGAACCCATTACGTACGGATGTCCTTCTGATCCATCCCAACTGAGTTGCGTTCCAACCGGCCCATTGGCGAGTGATGCAGCAACTGGTGGTGGCCCGGCCGTACCGCGACCGCCGCCTCCACCTGCGCGACCGCCGCCGCCGGCCCGGCCGCCGCGACCGCCAGCATCAACGCGCGTTACCGGACGAATAAAAATGTTGTAGTTGTATATGTACGCTTCCGTTGCCCCATCGGGGGCGCGCACCGTGTTGGTGTCTGATTGCGGTGCGCGAGTTTGCAACATTGCGGCAAGTCCTGAACGTGCACGTTGCGCAAACACTTCTCGTTCAAGTCCATCGTCTTCAACCCACGGTACTTCGGTTGGTGATTCGGGCTCTGGTTGGAAAAATGGATTCCCGCCGCGTCCAGCTCAACCGACGGCTGGTGCAGGTGCCGCTCCAATGTGCGTACATGCATAGTCGGCAACAGTACACGAATATTGACCGCCAGCTGCGACAAATCGAATGGCCGTCGTACCGTCGAAGCTGAACTCAGTGAATGGCAGCGTGATTGCCGTGTAGTGTTGATTCGCAGCTGTGTTTAAACCAGTCGCCAGGCGCGCGTGGTCAAACGCTGCACCCTTCGTCGATGTCTTGGTATCGACGAGGACAAACGAATTACCGCCAACTACCGACTTGCGATACCAGAACCGTGTTGCGTCGAGCCAAGTCGGTCGTTCCGCAACATTTGCAAGGAGATTCTGGAAGTGTCTATTGAGGGAATCCGCGCGCGTATAGTCGGCCGCGGTTCCTTGCGAAGACAGACTGGACGCAAGTGCCACACTGGCAATAGCTGAGACGACGCCAAATTGGCAATGAAGGATAGAGCGACCGATCATGGAGGAAACTCCTCGGAGAAAACTGACGTGGTGGGCGATTAACGATACGCGCTCCGCCAGAATTTCGCTCAACGCCGTGAATTCCCTCCCATAGTTGGCCGATCCAATCGCAGTCGCTAATCCTCTCGCAAAGAAATTGACGCGGAGTGTTGAATCAGCCGCCGCGCTGGAAGCCAGGTTGCCAGCAGTCCAACGGTGGTGAGGATCAGCGGCGCTGAGACAAACGTGATTGCATCGGTTGAGGTGACCCCGTACAGCAAACTCGTCAGCCAACGCGAAGCGAATAGCGCACCAACGACGCCCGCAAACGCTCCGGCACCGGCCAGAGTCACGCCGCGCGACATCAGGTGGCCGAGCACCTGCAATGGAGTTGCGCCGAGCGCCATGCGAACGCCCATTTCACGCGTGCGCTGTGTAACCGTCGACGACACAACTCCATATACGCCAACGGCACTGATCAGCAGTGCTAGCAATGCAAATCCGCTCAACAGGAATGCCGTGAAGCGTGCACGGGCGAACGACGTCGCAACTACATCGTTCATTGCGCTAACACCACTTACCGGAGCCATCGGGTCGAGCCCCTTCACCAATTGATTGACTTGATTTGAAAAACCCTTCACACCAATTGATGTTTTGGCAACAACAGTAAAGTCCGCAGTAGGCCTTTGTGCAAATGGAAAGTAAACAGTCTCTTCCGTCTTTCCGTTGAGGCTGTCCTGCTGCACTTCAGCGACAACGCCAACGACGGTTATCCAGGGACTGGCATACGGCATACCGAGATGGTGACCAACAGCTTCCGTATTGGGCCAGAATCGTTTCGCCAACGATGCGCTCACAATAGCGACGGGGGGCGCGCTATCGCGATCAGTACCGTCAAATGCGCGCCCACTTTTTATGCGAATGCCCATTGTACCGAAATAGTTTGGCGAAACGGATTGAGAATGTTCGATCAACGGAAGCGTATTCCTGAAATCTTCAAATTGCCCTTGTACGCGCATGGCGCGTCCGTACACCGGCGCGCGCAATGGTGGGCGATCGACAATTCCTACCGAAGCAATGCCGTTCGCCTGCTCAAGTTGAGAAAGCACATTTCGCGCAAACGCACTCTGGCGCGCCTCCTCCTTGTAAAGACCACTCGGCAGCGTAATGCGGGCGACAATTACTTGCTCCGCAGAAAAACCGGTGTTCGCTTGCCGAATTGCATCGAAACTGCGCAGCAGCAATCCTGAAGCCGTCACCAATATCACAGCGAGTGCGAGCTGAACAATCGTCAATACATTCGCTGAACGCGCGTGGTTTACTCCGCGAGATGCGCCGCGTAAATCTGTTAAACCACGCGCGCGAATTGGACGTGCGGCACGTATGGACGGAATAAGTCCAACTGCGAGACCAGTCAGCAATGCCAGGACAGTCGTGAACAACATGACACGACCATCAACTTCAATTGCCGCTGTGCGCGGAATCTGTGGCGGCAGGGCCGCTCCCAGCAAGCGAACACCGGCGGTTGCGAGTATCAATGCCGATACGCCACCCATCAGCGCCAGAATGAGGTTCTCGGTAATCAATTGACGTGCGAGGCGTGTTCTGGAACATCCCAACGCAGTGCGCACTGCGAATTCGCGTTCTCTTTCTGTCGACCGTACAAGCACCAGGTTCGCAACATTGGCGCAAGCAATCATTAACAGCGCAAGGACAACACCGAGCAACACCAACATCGTTGTACGCGCATCGCCCGCCAATTGCGCCTGCAGCGGCGTAACCTTTGCATCGACTCCGTACTTTTCACCCTGGTCCCACACCGTGTTCATTACGCGGATGCGCCGTGCCGCCACGCGCACATCACTTTGAGCGGATGCGACATCAATTCCGGCGCGCAGGCGTGCGACAAAACGATATTTGTACGAGCCCCAGTAATTGCC
>JBDUAX010000142.1:0-9631 GCA_040004455.1 Gemmatimonadaceae bacterium | reverse complement strand
CAACAACAGGATCGACAGGAATTTCGCACGCATGGTGGATCTCCAAAAGACGAACGGACGAGGCCAAATGAATATATCGCGTTTTTGTGCAGAAAATCCGGACATTGAATTCGTGTCTGACGCGTCCTCGAATATTTCTGTCGGGCGAGAATACGCAACTATAAATTCAACAGCTCAGGTGCAGTTTGCGAACGCCACGCTAACGCCTCTCAGCATGAGCGAGAATACACTGCTTTCGACAGTCCTGCAAAACTCCGCATACGGATACATCAAGCCCAGGCCCAATCGACGATGGCTGGCCTATGTGGCCGGAGCGGCGGTCGTCACGTTGACGGTCCTGGCATTTTTGCTATTCCGCAACGAGCGCACGTTTGCGGGGCTCGAAATGCACGGCGGACCGGTAGTGATTGCATCGTACGAATATCCGGAAATTGTGGCGCTGACGTCGCATTGGGAACAGCAATGGCTCGCCAGCGACGACAACGCCTCGTCCGCGGTCAGTTGGAGTTATCTGCATTTCGACGTGTGGGCTTTTAACGCGAGCGATTTGTCACGAAAGTGGATGACGCGTGTTTCGACCATTAAAAGCGGGCGCCGCAACCTCGACGAAGGCATACTCGGCGTCGACAATGGCACGATCTGGTTGATCGCCGACGGATTGATTGCGATTGATGCGAACGATGGCCATGTCATTGCGGACGCAACGAAGATCGAAGCGAAGAACGCCGTGTTGCACGGTTTGATGCCGAATGCGCGCAGGCAAATACTTTTCGACAACGGGCTGGTGCTGATCGCGGCAGATGGAAAGCGTTGGCGCATAGATCCGCAAACGCTAGCGGCTGCATCGGAGCCCGATGTTTCGAAAAATATCCTGCTTGGATCTGGAAGTGGTTTTTATAGGCCACTTCGAATGAGTTCGACGTATCATTCGTTTAAAATGCGATCGTACGTTGTTGGAGATACGTGGTACGGCATGATGCATCCGTCGGAACTTGCCATGTTTGAAAAGCGCGACCCGTACACGCAGGCGTTTGGTAAGGCATTGCGATACAAACTGTGGGCCGCGCCAATACACGACACGCTCTCTCGATTTCGTGACCCGATTCGCGAGGCGCACAACTGGAAACCACAACCGAATAGCGAGGAGTATCTCGAAGGAGGGTTGCTTGCCGTGCCGGACAGCGCCGGCCATGACGGCGTGGTGGGCATTGCCAAACCGACTCGATTTCTCGTGATACATCAGAACCGCGTGGAGGAACGAGCGGAACAACTGCTTTCGTGTGTTGGTCTTGATGGACGCATCTGTTGGACCGCGCCACTCACGTTGACAATGCTGAATGCATTCGCGTTAATTGCGAAGGGCGGACCGGCATCGTGGGCAGTTATTGCAGTTGGTGAAACGAATCGCGAACACAAAGACAAATACCTTGATCCTGACCGGAGTTCGTTTCCCGCCTTTGTGCGCGTGGGCGTGAGCGATGGCAAGGTGCTGCGCATGTCATTCGAGAGTATTGATTTGGCGGAGCTGTCGCGCACTCTTAAGCCGTATCGGAAACGCTGAATGATCCGCTGCGTTATCGTTCGCGGATGAACTTCTCCGTCAAATCGAGCACGGTCACGCATCGCGGATGTAATCTCGCCTACGACATTCAAGGCCAGGGCGAACGCGTGTTGTTCATTCAGGGCACAGGCATTCACGGCGCAGGTTGGCGCCCGCAAACGGATGCGCTGGGCGCGAACTACGAATGCCTGTGGTTTGACAATCGCGGGATGTCGCGGAGTCAACCACGTGGTGCCGCGATAACAATTGGGCAGTTAGCGGAAGACGCGCGCGCAGTGCTTGGCGCAGCCGGCTGGGAATCGGCGCACGTCGTTGGGCATTCGCTTGGAGGCGCGATTGCGCTTGAGCTGGCACTGCAAACGCCGGAACGCGTGAAGAGTTTGTCGCTGTTGTGCACGTTCACTCGCGGAAGTGATGCGACGAAATTGACGTTGCCGACAATTTTAGCTGGCATTCGTACGCGTATCGGAACGCGCGTTCAGCGCCGTCGCGCGTTCCTGGAAATGATCATGACACCGGCAGAGATGGCGGCAGTAGATGTGGATCGCGTCGCGATTGAATATGAATCGCTGTTCGGACACGATCTGGCAGATTCGCCGTCGATTGTCATTCCGCAGCTTTCGGCGCTACGCGCGTATGATGCGACGCCACGCTTGAGCGAAATCGCGAACATTCCGACGATGATTGTGACTGCCGCGATGGACCGGTTGTCGACGCTGGCGGTAGGGCGACAGATGTCGAAGGACATGCCAAATGCGCGGTACCACGAGTTACGTGATACCGCGCATGGGGTGCCGATTGTGAAGCCCGAGTTGATAAATGCGTTACTGCGCGAACATTTCGAACATGTCGGCTATTTCTTCCCAACCACCACGACTGTAAACGACCCCGGAATAACCGGCGCCTGACCACCGCGTCCGCCACCAGCGGGCGGGGGCGGCGCAGCGCCGCGTTCGACGCTCATTGTCAACACATGATTCGTCTTGCTGTCGAACGTCAGCGTTCGTGCACCGTTCATTGTGCTCAAATTCTGTTCCACTTCAAATGTCGTTGCGTTCTTTTCCTTGACAACGGTCATCGTGCCGTTGCCGTGCGAACTGAACACTTCCATCGTTGACGGGTTGAACACCGCACCATCGGAACTGCCCGCGAGAGGAAGGTTCGCGAGAATTTTGCCATCGATGGCGCTCAGGATAACCATCATCGGTTGTGCAGGATTCGTAGGCGGGTTACCCGACGATCCACACGCGGCAAACAACACCTTATTTTTCTGGTCGAGCGCGAGTCCGTTGCAACGGCCTTTGTCGCCGAAGGGATAGTGCGCGGTGGTTTTCATTGTCTTCACATCAACCACCGCAACGGATCCCTGTCCGTCCTGCATCACGACATACAACGTGCCCTTGCCGTCGGACACTCCCTGTTCAGGAATGCCGCCGAGATCAATTGTGCCGATTACGCTGCCGTCTTTCGCATCAATGACCGTTGCGTCTTTCGTTGGATGACTGAACACGTACACGCGATCGTTAAACGCGTCGTACAAAATGCCGTCGGGTTGCGCGGCGCCAACATCAATGCTCTTGATTGACTGCATTGTTTTCGTGTCGAACATCGACACAGGTTTGCTGCTCGAGAAACCGTGTCCTGATTTCGGACTTACGGCAACGCCGTTGCCACCAGTGCCCGGAATTTCTCCAAGCGGTGCGAGTGATTCGAGATCGAAGATGGTAATGCGTCCGGGAACCGCTGGCTTTTCGATGGTTGAATCCGGGCGGAGCACAGCGCGTTGACCGCCGCGCGGAATGTAGAGACGGCGTCCCGCAACGTCGGCGTAGATGTAGTCGGTACCACCTTCACCGCCGACCTTTACGGTCTTGACGACTTTGTACGGGCCGTCGGTTGGCGGCGGGACGGGGGTTTGCGCGTGCAGGGCAGACGCGACGAGCGCGATGGTTGAAACAAGTGCGAAGGCGGTGCGGCGCATGGGCGTTTCCGGAACGCGAAGATTGGGCAATCTGGGAATTGATGAAGGTGTAAAACTTAGATGACGAGGGGGTGACTGTGTCGACAATTCACGCAGTCACCTCCACGCGATGTCCGTAACTGCGTGAGTGTTCATTCGCGCCGATTACTTCTCTCCAGCCAGTTGCTGCCACAATTTCTGGCCGGCCTGTGTAAGGCCCATGAAGCTGAAGCCGACCGCTACGAAACCTGCCGATCGAGAACTGCGAAGATTCTGCCCGTATGCCACTGAAAGCGCACCGTCGAACAGTCCCAGATGAATTGCCGGGGCGATTCCCAGTTCATTCTTGGTAAACGACACTGCACCCAGGGCAAATGCGCTGTCGATGGCCGCTTTCTGACCATCAAGTTTCTTCAACTCTTCGAACGTTGGCACTTTCACTTCGAGTTGTTCATCGCTGAACTGCACAAGGCTAACGCTTAATCCAACGCTCAGGCCGAGATAGCGCACGGGGAGCAAGAAGTTTCCCCAACCCCCCGAACCAGGGCGCGGACGAATAAGCGCTTCCAAGACCACGCCTGGGGCGGGGGTGAAGTGTTCGGCTGATGCAAGCGTTGCCTGTCGTGACAAGCCATCGTAAACAAGGCGGTCGCCAATCGATGCAGTGGAAACAAACGAATTGCGAATTGCCTGAATGGATTCAACTCTGTCGGCTTGATGGCGAATTCTGCGATTCACCAGAAAGGCGACGTCGCGGATATTCTTCACGACATATCCGACGCGAATTACGTTGTACGTGAGCACTTTTGAATCGAGAATGGCATTGTCGTCTGAAACAAGATCAATCGACAACGAGATGCGTTCCCCTTCGGAAACTGAAGATCCGGAGAGAGTAATGTTGGCATCCGGCAATAGAAAATCCTGAAGTCCTTCGAAAGGAGCAAAGATTTCAGCAAGCTTGATAAGCACTCGCAGATTGCTTTGTAGTTCACTGAACGTGCTAGTCAGGGAGTCGAGAGACTTCGACGACGATTGGCCCAGCGTCTGCGCGACGTCCAGAGAGTTCTTCAATAGCGACAACTGCATTTCAAGGACGACCGGGTCGATATCTTTGCGTGTTGCGATTTCGCGCCGTACACCGCGATAGCTATCACCCAGCAGGCCTTTGACGACATCTTTTACGATGGGGGCGTTCGAGAGTTGCACGAGCGCGCGCTTATACGCCGCGATGTTTTTCGCACTGTCGGCGGCCAGCGTTGCCGCCAAATCGGCGGCCTGTAGTTGTTCGGTGAGTTTCTGTTGCTTTGCAAGTGTGTCGGCATTGGCTGCGAGGATTGAATCGAGTGCGCGAACTGAATCAGCGACCGGGTCGGAAATTTGAGTTCGAGCCTGGATCGTTTGACGGTCACGCAGTTCAAGAAGAGTTCTCCGTGAAATACGCAGCGCGTCGAGACTGGCGCCGGCGGCGAGCAAACTGCTGCGACGCGATGAATCGCGACTCGCAGATGCAACAACCACGAACGTGGAGCTGAGCAACGACAAGGCTTCAACACCAGCCGGCATCAACAATGCCTTGCCGCGTGCAAGCAACATGGTACGCGATTGAGGAGTGGCTTGAGCAACCCCAGCCTCGAAATAACGAGGAATTTCCAATGGACGTTTGGTACTGTTCGCGAACACTGCGCCGCGCATCTGTACTGCAAACACTGGCGCGCAGTTTATTGGCAGGCTGTTGAAGTGAACCAGAATTACCGATCGAGGATCAACCTCACGAATTCGTGGTCGCAAGAGCGGTCGTGCCACAGTCGTATCGCGCTGTTTGCCGTACAGGAGCAGACTATCACCGTTGGGTGCGACCTCGATAACGGAGATGAGCTGACTCAGCGCGAAGCCAGCCGGGTTGCCCTGGCTGCAGAAACTGCGATCTGCTGCCGTGGCAGTCGTAAGCACCTTGGTCTGGGCCTGTGCATGTCTTGCCGTGCCTATTCCGAGCATCACAAACAGGACCCATACACAACTCCTGATTGGCTTACGAAGACTTCGATTGCGCCTGACGAACGGCGCGAGAGTCGCGTTGTTAAGCGATTGATTCGACATTTTCTGCATCCCGTGAGAAAGTCAGACTGAGTTCAGCGCCGCATTTCGTCCGGCATTGATTCCCAACGGCAACGCACCTTTATTTCGCCGAGCGATCGAATGCCTTTCTTGTGCCAGTACTGGTGACTTGATCGGGCGTCGCACCGATATGGTTTGTCGGTTCCGATCGACGGCAACGATGCATGGGGCCACTCAACGACTCCTCAACGATTCCTCAAAGGCGCAATTAATTTTTGCGGATCGTCCTGAAAAACGTTTCCGACAATTCGTCCAAGTGATCTCAGTGCGGTCTTGTTTTGTATGTTGAGGCTTACGACATTCGGCGGTGTGATGCTGTTTCGGGATGGCAGCAACATCCCCTGGGTGCAGCGTGGTTGGCAGCGCGCCGCACTGTTTGCGCTGCTGGCGGCCAGTGGCAAACGCGGAATCGATCGCGAACTGCTTGCCACGCTCCTGTGGCCCGACAGCGCCGAGCCGGCCTCTCGTCATTCGCTCGATGAGTTGTTGAGTCGAGCGCGCAAGGAGGTCGGGTGCAAGGAGCTGTTCGCGGGAACGAGTTCGATTGCGTTTAACACTGAATTTGTGAACGTCGACCTTGAAGAATTCGAGCGGGCAGTAACGAGCGAGCATCTTGAGCGCGCCGTGCAACTGTACGAGGGACCGTTCGCCGAGGGGCTCCGGCTTTCGGCAGCAGACGACATCGAACGACGACTGACAAACACGCGACAGCGTTTTGCGGAGTTATTCCGTGCCGCTCTCGAACGGTTGGCAAAACGCGCGGAAGAGCGCGGCGATCACATGTCCGCCGTGCAACACTGGCAGCGTGCGGCGCGCGAAGACCCACTTAGCGGCAGAATCGCCAAGGCACTTGTCAACGCCCTGGTTTCGGCGAACGAACATGCGCGAGCCATCGCACATTTGCGGGTGTTCCGTGCGTTAGTGCTCGCGGAGACCGGTACTGAAGCGCCCACAGAATTTGCCGACTGGGAACACCAGCTGCGCAAGACTTCGCAAGTTGGTCATGCAATCGGCAGCGTTCTAACGGAAAAGTTGCCCAAAATGCATTTGCCCCGCGAATCGACCGCAGAATCAGTTCGCGAGCGGCTTCTCAAGCGATCAATCGAACGATCATACATTTTGGGCACGGTGATCGAAGAGGGAAGCCTCGTAACGCGCTACGAAGTCAAGGACCGCGAGACAGCGCGAGCGGCGGAATTGCATGTACTTGGAATTCATGTCAACGGTTTGCCAGCCGAACGCCAATTTACAGAAACGTTCAATCGGGTGCAGAAATTATCGCACGCGGGGGTGATTCCCATCCTGGACGCCGGCATAGCGGATGGAACTGCATATTGGATTTCCGCAATGCAACCGCGCGAAACGTTGCGGGAAATTTTGCGTCGCAAACGCGGACTTGCGATTGAAGAGGCACTTCTTCTTGGACGCGCGATTGCCGCTGCGTTGCGATATGCGCACTCGCAAGGAGTTACGCATGGCGATCTGCGCCCGAAACGAATTGGCATAGTTGATGGGCAACCGATACTAAGCGGTTTTGGGCTGGTTGAGGCACTCCTTGGTCGAACGATTGAAGAGCAACGCAGCACCACTCACTCGCTCGGCGCACCAATGTTCCAGAGTCCGGAGCAACTCTGGGATAGGGCCGGAGCGGACATCGCGTCAGATATTTATGCGTTCGGCTGCATCGCATATGAGATGTTTGCCGGAGAGGCGCCATTCGGCTCGGCATCTGGAGTGTCTTTGGTGCGAAGAAAACTCACCGGAGACGTCGTTGGTATTCGTCAGCTGCGTAAAACTGTATCGGTGGAAGTTGAGACGATGATCATGCAGTGTCTGTCGCGATTGCCCAGTGACAGGGGTTCAGAAGTGCCACTCCTTTAGTGCGCAATACATACCGACGCAATGAGTTTGCGCGACGCGCATCACTCATCGAGCGGTAAACCACTTCGGCGCTGCCTGGTGCGCGCCGCGCGTCACTATTCACGATGCGCAACAGGCGTTTGCGCGATTAGAATTTCTCCATGACTGAAATCGAAAACGTTTCCGACACTGCATTCTGGATCGCGAATTACCGAGCCACCGAAACCGATCGCCCGGACGCGCTGTTTCGCGACCCTCTCGCACGAAAACTCGCTGGTGAGCGCGGACGGGAGATTGCCAATTCGATGCCCGGCTCGAAGATGACGGAATGGATTACCGCCGTTCGCACGGTAGTGATCGACGATCTGATCCAGCAGGCAATCGCGACCGGCATTGACACGATTCTCAACCTGGGCGCCGGCCTCGACACGCGGCCGTATCGCATGACGTTACCGAAGAATCTGCGGTGGATTGAAGTCGACTTCCCGCCAATAATTGAATACAAGGAAAAGCAGCTCGCAGGAGAAACGCCTCATTGCCAACTTGAGCGCGTGAAGCTCGATCTTAGAAACCGCGAACTACGCACCGAGTTCTTGTCGAGTGTGAACGTCCAGGCGCAACGCGTTTTGGTGTTGACAGAAGGCGTGGTGCCCTATCTCTCAATTGACGACGCGGCGTCGTTGGCCGACGACCTCAAAGCCAACGCCAACTTCGAATCGTGGATTGTTGACTATTTCTCGCGCCAGGTCATAGCAATGAGACGGCGCGCTGGTCTACGTGAGCGAATGCAAAACGCACCCTTCCAGTTTGACCCACCCAACTGGAATGAATTCTTTCTGAATCATGGTTGGCGCGTAGGCCAAATGACGTATCTGTCTGATGAAGCAATGCGTCGGAATCGTGCTGTACCATTACCTGCGATCGCTAAGCTCTTTTACCTGGTTCGCAGTTGGTTCATGTCAAAGGAAAAACTCAGAGTTGCAATGCAGTTCATGGGCTACGCGCGTATGGAGCGAGCGTAGCGTCATCTGCAGTACTATCGAAACACGAGACCGAAGCGATCAACATATTTGTCGAGTTCGTGCGCCGGCTGTTGCGTGGAGGCCAACCCCACATGTCCATCAGGGCGCACGAGATACAGCGCATCTTCGGCCAATCCAACATCCTTACACATGCTGTTGAACACGAACTGATGGAGTGGCACACCCAGTTCTGCGCATTGACTTACGATTTCTTTCGAGGCTTTCCCGTACACGTGCACTTGCCAGTCGAGCGAACGGAGGGGCTCGAAATTATCTGACGAATTTGCGTCGAGTGCGAACTGCACCCACGGCAGGCGATCACCTCCCCGCACATCGCCCGCCTTTCCAATATTGAACGCACACTTGCGATAGGTAATCCTGATTTGCGATACCAATCGAAAGCCAGCGTGTCGCGCGAATGAAAGTCTGGTACCGACATTGAATATCAAGGGCATAACGAATTTCCGAATTGTCGAGCCAACAGCACCCATTCCCACGACAGCAGTGAACCCTCTGTCCGTACTTTTTACCAACGTTCGCGCAAAACGAATTCGTTCGTCCTCATATGAATCGAGTATTGATTCGTTCGCGCGACCCTGCAAAACGTGCGCGAGTTTCCAGCCGAGATTAATTGCATCACCAATTCCGGTGTTCATACCCTGACCACCAGCCGGACTGTGAATGTGTCCCGCATCGCCGGCCAGGAACGCCCGGCCGACGCGAAATTTCTCGGCCACGCGATGATGAACGCGATACGATGCAAACCAATTCACAGACTTCACACGTGATGAGAGCAGCGGTTCAATCTTCCCGCGAATGTCGTCCCACGAGATGTCCTTCTTGTTGCTCAACTCCTGGGGAACGATTCCGATCAAGCGATGCATTCCTGAGCTTCGCACCGGCAACGACAACACGAAGATTTTGGCGCCGAGGCACATCTCAAGTTCGTCAACCGCCTTAATTTCGCGCTCAACGTCGGCCACGTAAAACAATTGATCGTATGTGCCACCAGGAAACCTGAGGCCAAGCGTTGAACGCACGGCGCTATGTGCGCCATCACATCCGCAGATGTAGCTAACGGCCGTTGTCTCTTCTGTACCATCGGCGCGCTGA
>JBDUAX010000566.1:0-2879 GCA_040004455.1 Gemmatimonadaceae bacterium | reverse complement strand
GCGCTTGAAGTGCGTACCGGCGAATTCACAGTCGGTGAGAAAGATGCGAACGGTGAAGATGCAGAAAGCAACTTCATTCCACCGAACGACGTGCCAATTCGTCCGGGTCGCTATGTGCATCTGGCCGTTACCGACAGCGGCGCCGGAATGGATGCGGACACGCGATCACATGCGTTCGAGCCGTTTTTTACTACGAAGGCGGTCGGCTTGGGAACAGGTTTGGGGCTCGCAACTGTTTACGGCATCGTGAAGCAAAGCGACGGCTACGTTTGGATTGAAAGTCGCATTGGCGCGGGCACCACCGTGCACGTGTGCTTGCCGCGCTTTGCGGGTGAAGCGCGACGTCCTCGTCCAACACCAGTGTCATCTCCGTCACCAAATGCGCAGCACACGATTCTGTTGGCAGAAGACGAGGAAGGCGTTCGCGATCTTGCAGTGCGCGTGTTGACGCGTGCAGGCTATCGCGTGCTTGTTGCGCAGGATGGCGTTGAAGCGCTTGCAATATGGCAGGATGATCCGTCGCGCATTGACGTCATTGTCACCGACGTCGTCATGCCGCGTCTGGGAGGTAGCGAACTTGTGACGCGTCTCCGCGGCGAGCGCATTGATGTGCCGGTGCTGTACATGTCGGGTTTTGCGCGTAATGCTGCAATCGCGGATGGTCCGACCGATCGTCGTACGCGGTTTCTGCAAAAGCCATTTAGTGTGCCGGCGCTGCTGCACGCCGTTGCCGATTTGATTCTGATGAAGAGCTCCACGTAACGCGAACGGCAGCAGCAACAGTAACCGCTGAACTGATCACGATCAACCGATCAAACAAACTGCCGCAGCATTTTGACACGGATCCAACAGCAAACGCGGATTGATCGTCGCAGACTGAAAATTCAAAGCGTAAATTTTCGTTGCTTTTTTTGCATGGCACTTCGCGATTCAGGAAGATTCATCTATTGAACAAGCAGCGCCCTAAATCAAAAAAATACCGACCTCCAACTTGCGCGGCGATGACATTCGCTGGCTACAGACAATCCGCGTTTGTTGTCGGATCCGCGTTATAATTTTTGGCCGTTGCTGTTGCATTTGCACAGTTGTCGTATCCAATGGATCCTGTCCGTCCTTCAGTGTTATCCGCTTCTCGCAGTTTCGCCTACTTGAGCTTGACCACAAACCAATCCGCGATTGCGCCGAGTACCTCGCGCCGCACATGTGTGTCCTTGAGCGTCGCGTACGCCGTGAAATCGCCGCTGGTATCTGGCAAGAACAAATGGTTTGTCGCCGGAAATAGCCGCACCGTCACATCCTTGTTTCCTGCACCGCGAAATGCGGCCGCCAACGTATCCGACTGTTCAGGCGTGATTTGCTGGTCCGTCGCGCCCTGCAGAATCAGCACCGGCTGCGTTACAAGCTTTGCTGTTTTCACTGGGTCGTGCTGCATGAAAAAACCGAGCCATGGCACTGTTTTCCCAACGGAGTCCAGCATGTGCGGAACCTGTTGCATGATTGAATCGCGCTGAGTCCTTGAGAGGCCAGGCACCTGATTAATGGACACCTCATTTTGATGCATCTCAATGCGCCGGCCTGTGTACGCGGGGCCGGCGAGTAATGCGATTGCGCGAATGCCCTGATCCTGCGAGGCAACCATCGGTGCAATCATGCCACCCTCACTATGCCCGATGAGGGCTATGCGCGCGGTATCAACGTCTTTTCGCGTCCGCAGAAACTTCACTACCTCACGCACATCGTTCGCGAAATCGGCGCTTGTGGCAATAGCGAGTGATTCGCGGCCGGTAGATGCACCGACTCCGCGATCATCAACGCGCAGCACTGCCACGCCGCGCCGACCCAATGTGTCGGCAATGTCGCGAAAAATTGCGTAGCCATTCACAGTTGCAATGCGTGAGTCACGCTCCTGTGGACCACTGCCGCTTATCGTCAAGACCACGGGCGGTCTGGCAATACCGCTCGGGCGCGTGAGCGTACCTGCCAACTGATAGCCACTCGCAGTATTGATGATCACATCCTGCGCCGTGTAAGGCGCGCCGGATGGTGCGGCGTAGGACGGCTTTTCCGATTCGGTTTTGGCGGAAATCTTGCCTCTATCCTCCGCACTAACTCGAACAACGCGTGTGTCGAGCCCCACCAACGCTTCCTTCATTCCCTGCAAGTCGTAAATGAAGCGCGTATCTTTTCCCGCAACATTTACGATAGTGGTATCGCCCGCGGCATGAATTACAAGTGGAAGAAGTTGACCACCCTGAGCGAGAATAACAGTGAGGTTTTCCTGACCGCGCTTGCGTGCCAATTGTGTCAGCACGTCCATGTGAAGCACGGAAGGGTTCAACATCCATTCAACATGGCCTTCGACTTTCTTTCGCTGCACCGTGTTCGTTGCACCATTGGCATGCACATCAAAAAACACGCTGTCCTCAACCACTCGTAACGAGAGGCTCTGTTGCGGCATGGCGCTCACGGTCGCCGCCGCGGCATACACATCCATATCAAACGTGCCACCTGTGTTCGCCGGGCCGAGATGCTGAGTCCAAACCAGCGTGGGCTGCCCTCGAACCGACAACACGCCAACAATCGCATCAGGTTTCCGCACAATGCGTTCAATGGCGACGGTGTCTTTGCCTTTCAAATACAAGTACGCAACGGTGTCAGTTGCGCGAGCTCGCGCTGCACCGCCTCGCCCTGTTGCACCACGTCCCCCAGTGCCTTGCGCGAATGCGCCGTTTGCAAGTACCGATGCAGCCAATGACATCACAACCAAAGTTGTGCAGGCCAATGTGCTTCGGCGGCGCGGCCAGGAATTCACTGATTTCAACATGATCGAAGTGATGAGGAGACTGATTTATTCTGAACCGGCGTTGCTGACGGGGGGC